>JAMFRX010000104.1 GCA_026224995.1 Puia dinghuensis | reverse complement strand
GGATGCCGAGACCAACAAGACCTATACCTTCCATGCGAAGATCGTGTTCGTGAATGCCAGCGCGTTGAACAGCGCCTGGGTGCTGATGAACTCTGCTACGGAAATCTGGCCCGGCGGCCTGGGAAGCAGCAGCGGGGAGCTGGGGCATAATGTCATGGACCACCATTATAATGTGGGGGCTTCGGGCGTCATGGAGGGCTATGCCGACAAATATTATTATGGCCGGCGCGCCAATGGGGTCTATATCGTTCGTTTTGCGAACCTCTTCGGCGACAAGCGGGACTACCTGCGGGGCTTCGGCTACCAGGGAGGTGCGAGCCGGGAGGACTGGAAGCGGAATGTGGCGGAGATGAGCATCGGCGCGGAGCTGAAGGAGTCATTGACGGAGCCGGGGCAATGGAGCATCGGCGTCACCGGTTTTGGCGAGCTGCTGCCTTATCATGAGAACAAGGTCACGCTGGATAAGGATAAGAAAGATAAATGGGGCCTGCCGGTGCTATCCATGGATGCGGAGCTCAAGGACAATGAAAAGCGGATGCGGAAGGATATGCAGGCCGAGGCGATGGCCATGCTCGAGACCGCGGGCGTAACGCAGCTGCATTCCTGGAACAATGGGCATTCGGTAGGCGACGGCATCCATGAGATGGGAGCGGCCAGGATGGGACGTGACCCGAAGACATCGGTGCTCAATGGGCACAATCAGGTGTGGGATGCGCCTAATGTATTCGTGACGGATGGGGCCAGCATGGTCTCTTCCGCCTGTCAGAATCCGAGCCTGACATATATGGCCCTCACGGCGCGGGCAGCCGATTATGCCGTAGGGGAATTAAAAAAAGGGAATCTGTAACTTTAAATTCTTTTTAAAAAAGCAATCATATGAATAGAAGAGACGCATTGACCCGGGTCGGCCTGTTACTGGGGGGAAGCATCGTAGGTGCTGAGATGTTCCTGTCCGGCTGCAAGAATGCGCCGGAGGCGACGCTCGGCGCCGGCGGCACCAATTTCACCAATGACGACATCGCCTATCTCAATGAAGTGGCGGAGACCATTTTGCCGGGGACGGATTCGCCGGGCGCCAAGGAGGCGAAGGTCGGGGAGTTCATGACGCGGATCGTGAAGGACTGTTATACCCAGCCCGAGCAGAAAGTGTTCCTGGATGGGATGCAGAAGATCAATGAAGCCAGCAAGAAAAAGCACGATAAAGCCTTTATGGACAGTACGCCGGAAGAGCGGCATGCGCTGCTGGTGGACCTGGATAAAGAGGCGAAGGCATATACGGCTACCAAAAAACACGATGATCCCACGCATTATTTCCGGATGATGAAGGAGATGACGCTTTGGGGCTATTTCACCAGCGAGCTTGGAGCGACTAAGGCGCTCCGTTATGTTCAGATCCCAGGTAAGTACCAGGGGTGCATTGATTACAAGAAAGGAGACAAGGCCTGGGCGACTTCATAAACTATCTACTTACGACCATCCATATACCATGGCGCCAGGGGGCGCCATTTTTTTTGCCCATCCTTTACCCTTCACTGCAGTATTACTGCAGTTTCTAAATGTATTCGTGTATGTTGAAAACTATTTGACAGAAAATGTTAAAAAAATATCAATAATCCTAAAAAGCACTGCTTAGATTCGCGTTGATTTCGAAACTGCTTTATTCTTTGTAAAAGGTTAAACACTTGCCTATGTCGTTCAAAACTAACTCACTCTTGCGGGCGTGCGCGCTCGCCTTTCTCGTGTTTTCTGGATTTTCTCTCTTCGCCCAGAAAAAAGTTACCGGTAAGATCATCAGCAATTTAGACAAGCAGCCCCTGATCGGCGCTACTGTACAGGTGAAGGGCACCAAGTCAGCCGTTCAGACGACGGCTGAAGGGGCATTCGTGATCGATGCAGGGGACAATGCTACCCTGGTCATTAGTTCCGTAGGGTTTGACAAACTGGAGATCCCTGTCGCCGGCAGGGCGTCGCTCGGCGAGATCTCGCTGGCAGTGGCCAATTCGGCGCTTAACGAAGTGGTGGTCACCGGTTATGCTACGCAAAAAAAGAAAGACCTTACCGGTGCGGTCTCGGTAGTAGATCTCGGGGACGCCCGAAAGCAGCCTGTACCTGATGTGGTGAACATGCTGCAGGGCCAGGCTTCCGGAGTATCCGTTGTGAGCTCCGGTCAGCCGGGGCAGGCCCCGTTGATCCGCATCCGCGGTTTCAACTCATTTGGCAACAACACGCCGCTGTATGTGGTGGATGGGGTGCCGACACAAAATGTGAACGACCTCAACACCAATGATGTCGCCAGCATGCAGATCCTAAAGGATGCCGGAGCCGCTTCGATCTACGGGTCGAGGGCTTCCAACGGCGTGGTGATCATCACCACCAAGCGCGGTACGGGTAAGGTAAAAGTCTCCTACGACGGTTATTATGGAACACAGGTGCCACCGGGGGGGAATGTAAACCACATCCTGAACCCTACCGAATATGGGCAGCTGCTGTTCACGGCGGGGCAGAACTACAACACATTGAACCCAGCCGATCAGCAGCCGGTAGGGAACAATATCTATGGCTTCGGCGCCGCGCCGGTGATGCCTTACTGGCTGGTGAATGGCACGACTGGTGGGGTTACGAATACGGGCGGCTATGCGCAGAATGATCCTGCGGCCAACGCGGCCTTGTACAATGCCGATCCTACGGGGGCCAACTATTACCAGATCGCCAAGGCCAACCAGGGCGGTACCGACTGGTATCATGCCATCTTCAAGGCGAAGCCCATCGAGTCGCATAACATCTCCGTCGCCGGCGGCAACGACCAGGGCAGCTATCTCTTTTCCATGAACTATTTCAACCAGCAGGGAACGCTCATCAATACCTATCTCAAACGGTATACCATCCGGGCCAACACCTCCTATAAGCTGAGCAACCGGGTACGGATCGGCGAGAACCTCGCTTACTCCGTCTTAGATAACCCGCAGGCCAATGGCGGTATCCTGGTGGAAGGAAGCGCCATAGGTTTCGCTATGCGGGAGAACCCTATTATCCCGGTGTATGATATCGCCGGGAATTTTGCGGGGTCCGCGCCCAAGGGGCTGAACAACCCGCGCAATCCCGTGAGCATCCAGGCTACGACCTCCAATGACAGGGGGTTGGCCACGCGGCTCTTCGGCAATGTCTACGGGGAAGTGGATGTGCTGAGGAACCTGACGTTCCGTACGAGCTTTGGCGGGGAAAGCTATAGCGGATGGGACCACTACTATCATACCCCTGACTACTATGATGCGGAGCCGCAGTATACCTCGCCGAGCTATACGGAGCAGGCCTACAATGGCTGGGACTGGACCTGGACGAATACGTTGAGCTATAATCTCACCAAGGGCGATCACACGTTGAAGCTCGTCGGCGGGATGGAAGCCTATGATTTCATCAACCACAACTTAGGTGGCACTACGCTGGGTTCGTTCACCAACGATCCGAATGCCGTGAACCTGAGCACGGGGACGGGCACGACCACCAACTACAGCAATAGCAACTCCCAGATCGGCTTCAACCCGAATACCAACAACTATCAGGCGCCGGTAGGAGCCGGGGAAAGCCTGGCCTCCTATTTTGCGCGGGCGGACTATTCCTACAAGGACCGGTATCTGCTGGGCGGTACTTTTCGCCGGGACGGCTCCAGCAAATTCATTACGAACCGCTGGGGTAATTTCTATGCGGTGAGCGCCGGCTGGAGAATCTCCCAGGAAACTTTCATGCGGAATATCGACTGGATCACGGATCTGAAGATCCGTGGATCATATGGGATCATGGGGAACCAGTTCAATGCCCTGGGCACGAACTCCTATACCTTGTATGGCTCCAACAAGCAGACCACCTACTATGATATCTCGGGCACCGGCAACAGCGGCATCGCCTACGGGCTGGCCCAGTCGCAGTTTGGTAATCCGAATGCCAAATGGGAGCAGGATGGCAGCGCCAATTTCGGCTTTGACCTGACTGTTTTCCAGGGAAAGCTGACCGTTAGCGCCGATTGGTATAACAAGAGCATCAAGGGCCTGCTGTACCAGCTGTCGCTGCCTGGCACGGAGGGCGCTTCCATCGTCCCGGCTTACAACGTGAGCCAGATGAAGAATGACGGCATCGACATCATGGTCAGCGGCAATCAGAACATCACGCGCGACCTGAAGTTTACGGGGACCCTGACGTTTACTACCATTCACAACAAGATCGTGCAGGTGAATGCCAATGGCAACCAATACTTCGATGTCGACAGCCGCCGGTTCAACGGCAGCTATATCGTGCGCAATGAGGTCGGGCATCCCGTGAGCGCCTTCTATGGGTATAAGATCATTGGCTTCTGGAACAGCCAGGCCGATATCACCGCCGCCGACCAGGCTGCATCGAAGGCCAGCAATGGGGCTATCACGACCTACCAGGCCGACGAAGGCGTGGGCCGTTTCCGCTATGCGGATGAGAACCATCAGGGATGGATCGACCCCAACAGCAAGACCTTTTTGGGTAATCCGAGTCCCAAATTCACGTATGGCGCCAACCTGGGTCTCGATTACAAGAACTTCGACTTCAGCGTATTCCTTTATGGCGTCTATGGCAACGATATCTGGAACAACGTGAAATGGTGGACCGACTTCTATGCCTCCTTCCCCGGGGCCGCCAGCAGCAAGACGGCGCTGTATGACTCCTGGACCTTCAACAACCACAATGCGAAGGCGCCGATCCAGGATGCCGTCAACGGAAGCAATGGCAGCACCAATACGGTTCCTAACTCCTACTTCGTAGAGAAGGGATCCTATCTGCGGGCCAAGAACATTTCGCTAGGGTATACTTTCAGTCCCTTTAAGGTAGCAAAGGCCGGCATCCAGCGGATCAGGGTTTATGTGCAGGCTGCCAACCTGTTCACTGTTACGAAATATACCGGTGTGGATCCTGAGATCTCGGTGAACTCCACCAACGGGCAGAATGGGGCTACCGACTTCGGCGTGGATGAAGGGTCGTATGCCAATCCAAGACAATATCTGTTCGGACTTCAGATCACATTTTAATCCTTAAAAAATTTTACAAATGAGTTTGAAAAAATATATAGCGATCTTTTCCGGGCTAGCGATTGCAGGTACCGCGCTGATCGCCGGCTGCAGCAAAGGTTTTTTAACGAAGGACCCGCTGGGCACGCTGATCCCCACACAGGTAAATAATGCGACAGGCGTTCAATCGCTGTTGAATGGCGCGTATTCGGCATTAGACGGCCAGGGGCAGAATGTCACTGCCATCGCGGGGGGCAATCCCTGGGAGACTTCGCCTTCCAACTGGATCTACGGCAGCGTAGCCGGGGGCGATAACCACAAGGGCAGCAGCATCAGCGACCAGCCGCCGATAGTGCCGATCGCCAACGCCCAGGCAGTTCCTGGCAATGGATTCTTCGACGACAAGTGGAAGGCCCTTTATGAAGGTGTTCACCGCTGCAATGAGGTGCTCTCCATTATGGCGATCTCCACCGGCATCAGCGGCCCTCAGCGGACGGAATTCTCCGCCGAGGCGAAGTTCCTGCGGGCGCATTACTATTTCGAGCTGCGGAAATTCTTTAAGATGGTGCCGTGGATCGATGAGACGACCACCAATTTCCTGCAGCCCAACAATACCGATGTCTTTCCGAAGATCGAAGCCGATCTCACGGTAGCCATGGACAGTCTGCCTGCGACGCAGTCTTCGGTAGGAGCGGCGAATAAATGGGCGGCCATGAGCTACCTGGCGAAGGTTTATGTATACGAGCAGAAATGGGCGGCGGCCAAGGCCTTGTTCGACCAGGTGATCCCGGCTGCCTATGGCGGTACCGGTGCGGGCGGTGTCACGTCCAACGGCCTGCATTATGGGCTGCAGGCTCGTTTTGCAGATAATTTTGACGCCAGCACCAAGAACAATGCGGAGTCGGTCTTTGCGATCCAGATGACGGCCAATGACGGCAGCAACAGCATTGCCAACGCCAACCAGGGGGACATGCTGAACTTTCCGTACAACAGCCCTTTCCGGTGCTGCGGCTTCTTTCAGCCTTCCGTGGATCTTGCCAACTCCTATAGGACGGACGGCAATGGCCTGCCTTATGTTACCGACTACAATTCCCATGGCATCGCGAACGATCAGGGGCTGACGACTGCCCAGCCGTTCACGCCCGATGCGGGGAATATCGATCCGCGGCTAGACTGGACGATAGCGCGGCGGGGCATTCCGGTGCACGACTGGGGTCTGCATCCCGGTAACAACTGGATCCGCGACCAGGGTTCGGCAGGGCCTTATTCGAATAAGAAGAACCTTTACTGGCAGGCCACCCTGGGGACGTATTCCGACCAGAGCTCCTGGGCGCCGGGATCGGCCATCAACTATTGCATCATCCGCTTTGCCGACGTACTTTTGCTGGCATCGGAAACGGAGGCGCAGCTGGGGAACTACGCGCAGGCCGAGACCTATGTGAATGCTGTTCGCACCAGGGCAGCCAACCCGGCTACCATCTTGTATCAGTATATCGACAACACCAAGCCAATGGCCGGGTTTTCTACTACGCCTGCGGCCAAGTATGTGGTCAGTCCGTATCCGGCGGGTGCTTTCACTGCTGCCACGGCCTTGCCGGCGATCTACTTCGAACGGAAGCTGGAACTGGCCTGTGAGGGGCATCGGTTCTTCGACCTGGCACGGTGGGGCATAGCTGCGCAGACCTTGAATGCTTATTATCAATTTGAAGGTAAGATCACGGGTGATCTGAGCACGGGGAACTTTACGGCGGGGAAGAATGAATATTATCCGATCCCGCAGCCGGAGATCGATCTGTCTAATGGGACATTAAAACAAAACACGGGTTATTGATGCATAGGCGACTATCGATCGTATTACTGACAGGCGGCCTGATGATGGCCGCCTGTCGTATTGGAAGCCCTTATCATAAGAATGCGGCGCATTCAGACGTCAGCGATGCGCGGATCGCGAAGGGCGAGCGGCTGGCGGTGCGGTATTGCGGCTCCTGTCATCAGCAGCCGACGCCGGACCTGCTGGATGAAAAGAGCTGGGAGCATGGGGTCTTGCCGCAGATGGGGCCTCGTTTAGGTGTGTTCTGGTATCTGAATCAGCATTATCCCAGCAATGCTGGTGACCCT
>JAMFRX010000103.1 GCA_026224995.1 Puia dinghuensis | reverse complement strand
CATCACCACCACCATCGACATAATACCGCAACGCCCGATCGAACAGTTCCCGGTCGTTACAAAACACTGCAATGGCCATCACGGTCTTCATGGCAGCTGCATCCCAGTTGCCATTCGCAAAGGGAGCGAAATCCTTCAACACCGGATAGATCACTTGTTTAAAATGTCTTTCAGTCCGGTCGATATCCGCAGCCGACCAGCCCGCATTCGTATAGCGCAGGATCTCCGCTGCATTGATCATTTTGAACGGGCCCAGCCCGGCCATCAATACGGCATCCCTGCCGGTAATGGACCTCAGCGTATCCGACCACGCATTCACGATCTCCTTTGCCTTGTCAGCATACGCCTGATCACCGGTGATGGCCCAGTTCAATGCATTCTGGTATGCAGCATTGGCATCTTCATCATAAGTCCCCTGCCCTACCGTAGGATTTCTGCCGACGCTGGCCATTGGCCCTTTCATTTTATAGCTGTCATGTGACTCGGGATTCTGCTGAAAAATCTCATAGCCTGAATAGATAGGCTGCTCATGAGCAGCCACCGCCTTCTTCATCCGTTGCAGATCTTCCCTGCTCTGCAACAGGCCCGGATGGACGAAAGCCGCAACTTCCGTATCGGGACGGATGATGATCGCCTCACCCGATGCTGCCTTCAGGTCAATGGGCAGAACATCGTTCTTTCTAACCGATACAAACTTCTTATATATTCCTCCTTGGCCATCATCCTCATAAATCGTCGTCGTGTAACCCCTGCCCTTTGCCAGGAACTCCAGGCGGATGCTATCCTTCCAGTCGGCCGGTCCGGCAGCATTTCCGATGAACCAGTCAGCCCCATGCCGCCGCGCTACACTAACCCCCAGACTAATATCACCCGCCAGATAATAAGACTCATCCCATACCGTCGGAACGTACTTGAAAAATTCGATATCCTGTTCATCCGTATATTCGTTAGGCTTGCCGTACCAGAACATAGACTGCAAAGGGCTGAAATAAATCACCGTCAATGCCAGCTGCTCCGCCTTGCTCACCCGAATATTTTTAGCGTAACTATTAAAAGCATTCGGGTAACAAAAGGTAAAATCGGCAGGGCCTGCCAGAAATCGGGTGAAGGGCAATACTGTCGTATGAAAAGCATCCGGACTGTTCTCATCACCACGTATTCCCTCCTGCGTCAATAAGGCCGGGTACGTCCTGCTCAAACCCGTAGGTTTGTAATTGTCATGGATGTCGAGAATAAAATGCGCTTCACTTACTTTTTTGATGGCGGATGCCAGCCACTCCAGGCCGTCCTGCGTAAATCCATCAACAAAACCAAACTTCAGACCACTGACACCCCAGGCCTTATATAGGGGCAGCAGGCTGTCGATATGGTTGCGCATGTCCAGGTAGTCAACGTAAAGGATAACGCCGATCCCCCTCGCCTTGCCATATTGGATAACCGCGGGAAGATCGATGGCTGCGATCGGTTGATCGGGATGAGCGTCGGCACGGTGATCGGGTCCGTACCAGTGCCAGTCGAACATGATATATTGAAGCCGCTCTTTTACGGCAAAGTCGATGCATTCTATCCCACTTTGCGTAGTCAGCTGTGCCCGGATCAACTTTCCCGGTCGGATCCATCCCGGTATCCCCCCCGATGGAGCCGGATTCAGCCGCAGGTAAAGATCACTGAAGGCATGGAGCCCGATCGCCGATTTGGCCACGCTGATCGTCCGCCAGGGTGTTTGAAAGGGCTTCTCATCCCCTTGCTTTCCGCCGGCGGTATTCACTGCCGAGTCCCGGACAAAACTGTATGTAAGACTGTGCGGCAACGTACCGCGGGTAAGTTCCGCCTTCGTGTAATTATCGTTGCCGGCTTCGCCGATGCTGATATAAGTATGGCCGTCTGTGATGGTTGCGGGAAGATCGCAAGGCGTGGTAAACGTGTCGATGGCAGAAGGAGTAAACACTGATTCGTGATGGTATTGATAGATTCTATACGGTGCCGTAAGCACGAAACTCGTTTTTTCCTCCCGGATCAATCCCTTTTGCACGGTAAAGGCATAACGGAAGGCTACGCTACCGTTGAACACCCTCGTAACCAAATGAAAAAGAAAAGATGCCGACCGGCAGGTAAGATCCATCTGGTGGTAGTCATTCGCGATGGTATCGCTTTCTCCCAACCGCCACGCAAAACGATCGTGATGGGTGAGCTGGCTTTCCTGCACCACTACCGTATGCTCACCGGCGGTGATTCCATTGATGACAAGGCCCAGTGGAGACCAGTCGGTGATATGCTCCCCGGAATAGGTTACCCGGAAGGAAAGCCGGCCATCACTCCCCGTGCTGACTTCCAGCTGCGTACCCTTATCGGGAGACGTCACAATGTGCTTTGCCGTGTACTTCGCCGGCGCCGCTGGCCCCGTTGGCGACGTCTGACCCGTTGGCGCCGCTGGCCCAGCAAAAACCCTGACAGCGAACAAAAATAATACCGAAAAAACAGAAATTTTACGCATATATCTTAGGGTGACAGTGAAAACAGTAATGTGCCGAATCCCGGGTGATCCGCTCCGAATCCAGCCCCTTCCGGGCGCAGCTTTTCCGCCGCCATCCTGGTATATTTCAGCCGGTCAGCCGGGATACCTGCGTGTTCATAGTGGTTGAGCGCCATCTCATAGATAGCCCGGAGCGGTCCGCGGCCATTAGTCGAAATATGTGTTGCCGGAAACCGGTGACTTTGATCGATGTAAGGCACGAAAGGCACCTCTTCCCCCAGGTTGTATTTTGCAACATATTCAAAACCGAGCAGCAGGCGGCTGCTATCGGCACCGTAAAGATCCAGACCCTGACTCCAGGCCATCTGGCAGATCTCAGCCATCTGGCCAATACCCAACTGTGTATGGCCCTGGTCGCGACCGCTTTCCTGTACCTGGCCATAGCCATTCACAATGTAGTGCATAATGCTGCCGTTGCCGTTGCCATGATAAAAATAGTCGACTGCCCGGTCGAACATCGCATGGTTGTCGCAAAAAACACCAATAGCGATCATGGATTTCATGCAGCAAAGATCCCAGTTGCCGTGTGCCCATAACGCAAAATATTGTAGCGGCGGATAAAATATATTTAACAGCATCGCCTGACAGCGATGAATATGTTCCTCCGGCCATGCAGGATAGGTATAACGCATCAGCTCCGCGGCATTCGCGAATTTAAATCCATTGATACCGGCGCCCAGTTCGATGTCCGTCCCATCAAAGACCTGCAAGGTCGAGGACCAGGCGTCCAGTATCTCTATAGCCTTCCTGGCATGGGCCGAGTCGCCCGTAATGTACCACATCAGGGCATTTTGATATGCGGCATTACCATCCTTTTCCAGATTGCCGATGTTCTTTCCCTTGCCGAGCAGCAAACTTCTCTCTACATGCGCAGTGGGATGCGGGATATAATTAGCAGAAGATGCCGGATCTGCTGCGAAAACCGCAAAGCCGCTCCTCCAGGGTTCGAGGCCACGGGCAACAGCATCTTTTATCCGGTCCAGGTCTGCCCGGGTATGTAGCAGGCCCGGATGAACAAATGGCTGCGGATGAACGGCAGGAGAAATATGCGTCAGCGGCCATTCGGTATAAGCGGTGTCTGCCGTCAATGGCGGACCATCGGCCACTACGGTAAGAGGCGAGCCGTCCGGCGCTTCAATGGACTCGGCGGACAGGGGTATGATGCCTATAGCGGCAGCGTCGATCCTTGGGCAGGGCGCAGCCGGTAAACCATCAAAACGATTCCCATACCACTGATCTTCGAGCGGCAGAGCCGGTATGGTCTGCTTGATCACCAGCGAATGCCGCAGGTAATTGCTGGTGGACCAGGGACGTATCGGTAAGGTATCGTTTGTCATCAAACAATCATGAAAGATATTCTTCACGAAAATGTTGGCTTCGGCAGCGATCATGCTCAGGTTGCCTGTCACCGTATTGTGATCAACCAGCAAGGGACCATGGCTGTCATAAAGGCGAATGCCTTCCCGGGTTGCTTTGATCGTGTTGCCGGTTATCCTCACTCCCTGGTATAGCGGGCCTAGGAAGATGCCAGTATCGCTTTTCATCGTATTGTTGCGAATGATGGCATCGACCGTTACGGCGAGCCGGATAGCCGGGCCGCCGATAGCCTCCATCGTATTGTTTTCTATAACGCTGGCAGAGCCGTGCAGGAGTCCGTAGATCGCGCCCTGACCGCAATGCGAAATATGGTTATCGCTGATCTCATGATGCCCTACGGCGGCAAGGTCTGTCGTCAGATCGCTATAGGCAGGTTGGTTCCACGGGGACTTCGGATAAGGATGACCCTTTTGGCCAATGGATATGGCGACATTCCTGATATTGCTGATCGTATTATGCCGGATGATCCAATACGTACCGCCCCCGGTTGAGATAGCGCCTGGCTGATCACCATCCATAGCGGCGGGTGCTGTCTCTATGTCTTTGATAACAAAGCCTTCGATAGTGATATAGCTGATGGCATGAGCTGCGGTGAAAGCCGCGGCTATCTGCGGCGAACCCTGTATAATCACTTTTTCACCGGGCGCTGCGGAATAGGTGATCCGGGTCGATTCGGATGTCCCGCCACGCGGAAGGGTGACCTGTTCTATATAGATACCTGCATGAACAATGATATGGTCTCCCGGCTGAGCGGTGTCTGCGGCTCTTTGGATGGACCCATCCGGTTTACTCACCCGAATGGTCCTGCCTGAACCGGCTACACCCTGCGCTTCAAGAAGGCAGGGTGTAGCTAGTATGAGAAGGGTAAATAAGAGATTACGCATATCACCAACCCGTATTTTGTACCAGTCTCGGGTTTAATTCCAGCTGCTGAGTCGGGAAAGGCAGGAGATAATTTTTCTGCGCCCAGGTGCGGCCGGACTCCAGGATCAGGCATCCGTTGGGATCCAACGGCTGGCTGCTTAGTGCGGGCCAGGTAGTCTGAAATTGTGTTCCCTGCCATTGAATCCCCAGCAGGTCCATTGGCAGCTGCGTCTCTGCCGTCTTCCAGCGCTTCAGGTCGTCGGTACGGAAACCTTCCGTATACAATTCAACCGTCCTTTCCCGCCGGATCTCGGTCCGCATATCGAGGTTGTCGGCAGCCAACAATTCGTTGCTCAGGGCAGGCATCGTAGGATTCACCCGCTGACGCACGAGGTTCAGGGAGATGTTGAGCTGCGCGTCGGTGATCTGTCCGTTGAGCTCGAATACTGCTTCTGCATAGTTAAGCAATACTTCCGCGTACCGGATAACAGGATAATCATAGCTTTCCTGGTAATCGGGCACGTCCCGTTCCGAGCACCATTTTTGATTATTGTACCCGCTGGTCGTATTGGTAGGATTAAAAGACGTGAAGTCCGCATTGGCGAGGTCAGTCGCACTCCAATTCCACTCGATATGATATTTTGCATTGCTCCAGTAAGGTTGACCGGAAATCATCATATTGTATCGCATCCGGTTATCCCTGTTCTCATATTCGGAGGTCATGGTTGAATAGCCCTGGAAAAGTGGTGATGTCGTCGTTGGTAAGCCGTCCGAGCAAAGATACATATTGGCCATGGTCCGGCTGAGTGGAAAGACATTTGCCAGCATCGTTTTGGTAATATTCACGCTTGGCACCCGTGTGGCCTGGTCATAGCGGTTAGCCAGGATGTATTCATTGTTAGCCGACTTGCCCAGATTGGCAGGGTTCGATTGCTCGTTTTCCAGGATAAACATGTACTTCTGTGCGGAGTCACCTAACGCGGCGGGCTGGAACAGCTGATATTGGGCGCTGGCAATCACCGAATCGCTGGAGGCGACGGCCATGGTCAGGTAAGTATTAGCAAGTGAAGTATTCCCTCTGAACTCCTGCCAGGTGCCTTCGTACAAAGTGACCCTGCCCAAAAAAGCCTGCGCCGCACCCTTCGTGATCCTGCCCAAACTGGTGGACGGCAAAGCGCTGGCCAGAGGCAGATTGGCAATGGCCGAATCCAGGTCTGCGATAATAAAATTAACCACCGCATCCCTGCTGGCCTGCGGAGCGAACAGTTGCGAAGAAGAGTCAGAGGATGGCTGCAACGGAAGGGTGATCAGCGGTACACCACCATACATTTGCAGCAGATCAAAATATTCATAGGCGCGGAAGAAATGCGCCTCCGCGACATATTCGGCGATAGTTGACGGAGCGGAATAACTGTAGGACTCAGTCAGCAGCGTATTGATCGTACGGATATTACTGTAGTCCGTACTATAGTTGCCGTCGGTATTCGGTACCGCATTCGATCCATTGCTGAATACATTGCCCCGGGTCGCCGTCAGGTCAGACCGGTAATCGGAATGGGGATTGTTGTAGCTGCCACCGTCAAAAAAGAGCTTGGAATACGTCATTTCATACGTATAAAATTCATTCGCTGCAAGTTGGAAGTCGTTGGCCGAGCTCCAATAACCGGCACTCGATAACTGGCCAATCGGGTTTAGATTCAGCATTTTGTTGCAACCCGATAGCGCCAGCGCCATACAGGTCGTAAATATCGCAAATCGGATTCCTTGTATTATCGGTTTCATTTTTTGTCTTTTAAGCATTAAAAGTTGAGATTGGCGCCGAAAGTTGTCATGCGGTAAAAGGGAAAACGCTGGTTGCCACCGGAGACTGTCCGGGTAGCTTCAGGGTCCCAGCCGTCGTGAATATGGTCATGTTCCCAAAGATCCTGCCCCGAGACGTACAGCCTCAACCGGCTGATCCCGCTCCGGCGTAACAGTTTCTCCGGTATGGTGTAGCCCAGCACTACGTTTTTTAGCCGGATATACGCGCCATTCTGCATGTTGAAAGAGGAAGCCTGATAGTTATAGTTGTTATAGGTACCTGACTCCGACAACTTAGGGTAACGGGCGTCGGTATGATTGGTCTCCCAGGTATTTCCCGAATAGACATTCAGCTGTCCCAGGTAGTAGGCTGAGAATGGAATATCCCAGATATCCGTCCGGTATACCGTCCTGTCCCATACGCCCTGGAAAATGGCGGATACATCGAAGCCGCCATAATTGACACCAAAATTAAAGGAGTAACTATACCGCGGATCGTCCCTGCCCAGGTAAACAAGATCACCGGGACTCGTCAACTTCCCATCGTGGTTGACATCTGCATACATATTATCGCCAAGCCGTAAAGGAGAGGCTCCGCTAGGCATTAAGATATTGTTTCCGGCAAGGTAAGAGCCCTGATAGGCATTTAATTGCTGTTGAGTCTGGATCCGACCGGCATATTTCAGGCCAAAATAGGACCCGATGGGGTACCCCTGTACCGCTGAGTTATAGCCGGGTGCAATAACGGTCTGGCCGCCAAAATTTACCAGCTTGTTCTGATTCTCGGTGATCACACCGCCGATATGGTAACCTACTTTTCCTATCTTGTCACTCCAGGTCAGGCTCGCGTCATAACCCCATGTCTTCAGGCTTCCGCTGTTGGAAGGCGGTGCAGCCGCGCCGAGCGTAGCCGGTAGGGTTCTGCTGAGGATCATGTCCACGTTCTTCTTCTCAAAATAATTGAAGGTACCGGAAAGGTGGTTTTGAAGCATAGTAAAATCCAATCCCTCATTCAGCGTCTTGACTGATTCCCAGTATAGATTGGGCGTGACCAGGTTGCCCGGGTATACCGTGACCACCGGGCCCGTGCCAAGAATGGGATTCGCACCTCCACCGGCGCTGTTCGTATTGATGCCTGTACTATACGCATAATTCAGCAGTTGGGTCGGATACAAGGGGATTGAACCCGCGCCCACGGCGTTACCGACAGATCCATAAGATAATCTCAGCTTCAACTCATTGAACAGTTTTTGCGTCTGCATGAAACTCTCCTGGGTGATACGCCAGCCGCCGGAAAACCCATAAAACATCTTCCACCGGTTAGCCGCCAGGAATTCCGACGCGCCGTCGTAGCGACCTGTCACCTCCAGCAAATACTTGTTTTTATAGGCATAAGTTCCTCTGCCGAAATAGGCGCCATAAGCATAATGGCTGTCCGTCTCTCCATCCACTACCGTACCGGCTGCGACAACGCCCAGGCCCAGCGAAGGAACCTGCGGATCAACCTGGTTATACGATTGGGCAAAATAGGAGCTGTATTCATCCCGTTCGTACTGCGTGCCCAGCGTCAGGCCGAGTTCATGGTCCTCATGGAAAGTGTTGTGATACTCCAGATAGGCATTGAGGCTGTAGTACGGATCTTTGGTGAATGTTCTTTTATAATACGTCTGGCTCTGGGAAGGATAGACCGGGTAGGCGGTATAATCATCGTTGTAGTCATTCCAGGTAATGGAATTTTGCTGCGTCAATTCATCCGTGAAAGAGGCATTATATCCTGCCTGGCCAACCAGGTTCAGGTGTTTGACGATACTATACGTTGCTTTGAGGTTGGTGTATACCCGGGTATAATGGTATATATCCGCCCCTCCGTCCTTCGCCTCCCAGTTGGGCGCGTATTGCCCGCCCCAGGT
>JAMFRX010000809.1 GCA_026224995.1 Puia dinghuensis | reverse complement strand
GATGTCATGGGAAAAGAGATCTTATGGTCTACGAATTGGTCCCGGCTGGGAGCGGGCGAGGGTCATTCCACCAACCTCTTTCATTTAGGGGTCGACGAAGATTTTATCCGGAGCTATGGGTTGAAGGTGGTGGCGGGACGGGATTTCGGGAGGGACTTCGGCACGGACAAGAAGGCGATGATCCTGAACGCCACGGCGGTAAAAGCATTTGGCTTCCCTTCGCCGCAGGCGGCCATCGGGCAGCTGGTGAGCGCGGGACAGGAGGGGATGGACTCGCTGCATGTGGTCGGGGTCATTGCCGACTACCACAACGAAGGGCTGCAGAAAGCCATCCAGCCCCTGGCGCTGCTGCCGCACCGGGACAGGCGCGCTTACTATTCCATTAAAGTGGCGGCGGGTGATCCAACAGAAACGATCGCCGCCGTCAAGGGCTTATGGGACCGGCATTTCCCAACCGACCCCTATAGTTATTTCTTCCTGGATGAATTCTTCGGGCGGCAGTATGCCGAGAACCAGCGGTTCGGGGAGGTATTCGGGCTCTTTGCCCTGCTGACCATCGCCATCGCCTGCTTCGGGCTCTTTGGGCTTTCCGCTTACAATGTCCTGCAGCGTACCAAAGAGATCGGCATCCGCAAAGTATTGGGGGCGTCGGTGAGCAGCCTGCTGATGATCCTCTCCAAAGACTTCCTGCTGCTCGTGGGTGTCGCCTTCGTGATCGCCATCCCGGTGACCTGGCTGGCGATGGATAACTGGCTGCAGGGCTTTGCCTACCGCGTCGGCATTCAATGGTGGGTATTCGGCCTGGCCGGTCTGCTGGCCATCCTGATCGCCTTCGTCACTGTAGGTGGCCAGGCTTATAAGGCGGCAATGGCGAATCCGGTAAAGAGCTTAAGATCTGAATAATAGTTATGATAAGAACATACGTTAAGGCCGCTTTACGCAACCTGTTAAAAAGGAAGGTAAGCACACTGATCAACATCACAGGGCTGGCGGTAGGCCTGGCCTGCTGCACCCTGGTCTTCCTCTACTTCCGGCAGGAGCTGGGATTCGACAAGGGCTTCGACGATGGCAACAACATCTACCGGATCACCAGCAGCTTCCGGGACGGCAGCAAGGCGCCTACGGTGCCACTCCCCTATGGCCGGTACCTTCAGCAGGAGATCCCGGAGATCGTTCAGGTCAGCAGGCTGGATGCCAAGCAGAGCCCCTGCATCGTGAAGGCGATGGGCGATACGGCCGCTGTCCCCTGGCTGGACTACTCGGGGTATTGGGTGGATCCGAACTTCTTCGATCTCTTCTCCTTCCATTTTTTATACGGCGACAGGAAGACTGCGCTTGCGGCGCCCAATACGGTGGTCATCTCCGAGGAGATGTCGCAGTGGCTCTATCATGGACGCTATCCCCTCGGCAGGCAGCTAAGGGCAGGAAGCGCGGTTTATACCGTTTCGGGCGTATTCAAGCAGGATCTGCCGAATCATATGGAAGCTCACTTTTTTGCCTCCAACAACAGCGACAGCATCCGGCAGGAGATGGCCAAAATACTGAACTGGGTCGCCGACCCCAACTACTATACCTATGTGCGGCTGAGACCCGGGGCCAATGTGGCGCAGGTGAACGAGAAGCTGCATGCGTATACGGAAAGACATGCCGGCCCCGACATGAAAGCGCGGGGCGAGCAGATGGTGAACTCGCTTCAGGCTTTGGGGGATATTCATCTGCATTCGGCCGGATATTATGATTACCTGAGCGACAAGCAGGGCAACTTATCCTATCTGTATCTGCTGGCCAGCATAGCAACGGCCATCCTCCTGCTGGGCTGTATCAACTATATGAATCTCTCTACCGCCCAGGCTATCGACAGGGCCCGGGAAGTAGGCGTCCGGCGCGTGCTGGGGGCGGGGAGAAGTGCTATCCGCAGTCAGTTCCTCTTCGAGACCGTTTTCGTGAGCCTGCTGGCGATGCTGCTTGGGATAGGCCTGACCGTTGTCTTTCTGCCGGCCTTCAACGACTTTACCGGGCAGCAGCTCGCGCTTTTCAGTGCCAGCAATGTCGGCTTCCTCCTCTGGCTCCTGCCGGCGGCGCTGGTCACGGGTCTTCTCGCGGGCGTTTATCCGGCGGTGTATCTTTCCAGCTTCCGGCCTGTGAAGGTGCTAAAAGGCAAGGTCAGCGACCCCGGCGCCCTGCTCAACGTGAGGAAGGTGTTGGTCGCCAGTCAATTTGTGATCGCCACGGGGCTGATGATCGCCACCATGGTCATCTGGAAGCAGCTGCAGTATATGATGGAGGCGAAGACGGGCGTCGACGAGACGCAGCAGCTGGTGATCCGGCTGCACAGCGATCAGGCGGCCGCCAACCGCGCTTATTACATGCAGCGGCTGAAGGCGAATCCTGATTTCCAGCAGGTGATCAGCGCGGCGGACGTCCTCATGTCCGGCGACATGAACCTGTATCCTGCCGACAAGAGCGTCAACGACAAGCTCGACCTGTTCATCGATCTCGTAGACGAGCATTATGTCCCGGGGATGGGGCTGCAGCTTGTCGCAGGAACTAATTTTACGCCTATTGCCTTTTCCAATACCGATATGCACCAGGACATCGAACAAAACGATATCGGCAGGCAGGTCATCCTGAACCAGTCGGCGGTCAAGGCCCTGGGATATGACGATCGCAGCGCCGTGGGCAAGCAGCTCGCGCGGGCGCGCAATGGCGCGGTATATCACTACACGATAATAGGGGTGGTCAAGGACTATCATTTTCTTTCGCTTCACACGGCTATAACGCCATTTGCCCTGATGCCCGCGAACCCGCAGCGATTTACCACTATCATCGCCCGTGTCAGGAGCCGGGAGATGTCCGGGGCCATAAGCTATGCATCGGCCGAGTGGCGGGCTATCAATGCCGACAGTCCTTTCAGCTGCGACTTTCTGAGCAATGTATTCCGCTATGACTATGCGGCCGACAGGCGCGAGCAGCAGATGATGGGCGCTTTTACTTTCATCGCCATCCTGATCTCCTGCCTGGGCGTGCTGGGGCTGATCACCTATAGCGTCGGCCAGAAAGCCAGGGAGATCGGCATTCGCAAGGTCATCGGCGCCAGCGTCGCCGATATCGTCCTGCTGTTCTCGCGGCAATACCTTACCCTTATCCTGATCGCGAACCTTATCACGGCGCCTATTGCCTGGTATGTGATGCATCAGTGGCTGCAGACTTTCCCTTACAGGATAGAGCTGAGCTGGTGGATGTTTGCTTTGGCGCTGGGCATGGGTTGTTTGGTGACGTTCGTTACGTTGGGTTTTAAGACGGTGAAAGCGGCGATGGGGGATCCCGTGAAGAGCTTGAGGTCGGAGTGAGGAAAATGTGTATTATTGCTCTTTATCCTTAAAACATGCCTCAAAAAAGAATAGATATTTTAGACAGCTTTCGGTTCCTGGCTATAATCGCCGTCATGTGCTTTCACTATATGTGCCGCTGGACCGCTCCGCTGTATAAAGGTAATCTATATCCTTATGGTAGTTTTTACGGAAATCTATTCAAATACGGGGGGAAGGGGGTGGAGTTCTTCTTCATCATTTCCGGCTTCGTGATCAGCTATACCCTGGAAAACACACCCGGGCCAGCCGCTTTTTTTAAGAATCGGTTTATCCGCTTATTCCCGCCGATCCTGTTTTGGTCCATAGCGACCTGGCTGGTTTTTATTACCCTGGACCATCAGCCGATCTTTCCCGACGCGCATGAATTGAAAAACCTTCTTGTTAGCATAACCTTTATCAATCCTGAATTATTAGCTGTGATCTTCAAGAGCGACCTGCATTGGATCAATGCCAGCTATTGGTCCTTGTGGGTTGAAGTACAATTCTATGTGCTGGTCGCTATATTGTATTATGCGAACAGGAGATCATTTTTTCAAAACCTGCTGTGGGTCACTATCCTGCTTGCCCTTGCCAATTATATACCCAATGCCAGGTTTCAGTATTTTACTAAGCTGGTCAATCTCTCTCATTACATTTGCTATTTTACATTGGGATCGGTCTTCCATTATTTGTACAAAGGGGAACGTCTCCGTCTCTTATCGCCAAAAGCCATCTGTGTATTTTTTATTTTCGTTTTCCAGGTGTATACGTCTTTCCCTCCAGTGACAAGGCTGCTATTTGTAGGGATGGTGATCCTCTTCCTATTGATGATCTATAAAGAAAAGTTCCTTTCTTATTTAGACAATCCGCTGTTCCGGCGCATCGGAGTTATTTCTTATTCCGTTTACCTGGCGCATGAAAGCATTGGCGTTCTGCTGATCGACAAATATGGCGGGCTTCTGGGAAGATGGAGCATACTGGCGCCCTGGATCGTTATGGTGTTCATTATTGTTCTGGCCGAAATGAGCTATCGGTTCGTCGAACAAAGAACCGGGCGGTTCTTGAAGAAGCAATTGTTTAAGCAGACCTTGAACCTCTAATGGCGCTCACCACGAGATCGTAAGCACAAAGAGTTTAAATAGATATTTGATATTCAACAAATTGAAAGGTTTTTTAATTCGGAACTATGGAATGGGTCAAATATTAGCCCCTTACAATTCCGCTTCTGATATTCGGTTTTAAAAGTTAATTTTGATCAAAATACCAACATGGGCGCTCAATCCTTAGATAAAGATTTTCTGCAGTACTGGATGCGTTTATCCGTCGTCGAGAAGCAATCTCTCTTTCAGGTGGCTAAGCACTATGTTGAATTGAAAGACGACGCTACTCCAATTAGCATCGAGCAATATAATATCGAGATTGACGAAGCCATGAAGCGCATGGATACCGGTGAATTCTATACTCATGACCAGGTGAAAGAAATGTCTAAAGGTTGGCTGAATGGCAAATAGACGAATTGATTGGGATCGGCGGGCACTTCTACAGTTTAACAAGGCGATCCTCTATATCGCCGAAGACTCCATCCAAAATGCGGAAAATGTCAGGGTGGAAATATTTGAGAAAATTGAAGCCCTGGTCGCCAATCCGGAAAAATATCCCTCCGATAAGTATAAGGCTGAGAATGACGGCAATTATCGCGCGTTTGAACTGCACCGGCTTCGGGTGGCTTATTTCGTGGGCGTTGAAGTGATCCGAATTTTAAGAGTTAGGCATACGAGCCGGGAGCCGCAAGGGTACTAATACTGTCTCATCCTTATTCTAGCACCAAGCTACTAAAAACCCCCTAAAACGAAAAAAGGTTACACACTAATCGTGTGTAACCTTTTGGTTTTCAGTGTCCCCGGACGGGTTCGAACCGTCGACCCGCTGATTAAGAGTCAGCTGCTCTACCAACTGAGCTACAGAGACATAGATTGGTGCGTATCGGGACGCGAAATTAAGGAAAAATCAGAAAAGGAAGCGCATTGCAGCGAATAAATCTCAAAAAATTTCCTTCCAGCCAGCATCCCGGGCGACATGGACCTTAGGGGAATCCGCGGGAATGTAGAGAATATTGACGGAATCGCTGATGGAGAAAGCCAGGTAACCGCTGATGGTTTCGACTTTACCGAACAAGGCTTCGGTTTGAATAATTGGCCGGTACTTCTTTATAACCGTGGCCGCACCCTCCATGACCTTTTGCTCTTCTCCTTCCGCGTCGATCTTGATGTAGTCGATCCTATCCAGATGTTCCATGGCAAAGGCGTCGTCCAGGGTCTTGGTGAACAGCTGTATTCCGCCTGCATTGTCGACGTTACGGGAAAAGGAGAACGAATTGGGCTTACCCAGGTTCATAAAAAAAGTCCTGGAACCGGTTTCGTTGGAGATGCCGAAGGTCCGGATCCGGACGTTGGTCAGCTTATTGTGGATGACATTCTCCAGCAGGCTATTGCTCATCAGGGGAAAAGGCTCGTAGGAAAGGACCGACCCGGTCGTCAGGCAGGAGGCAGCGATCACCGAATAAACGCCGCTATTCGCACCGATGTCGATGAATACCGAGTCAGGTGTGAGAAATTTCGGCAGGTAAGCCAGTTCAGGTTCGTAATCCAGTCCCTTCAGGAAGACGCCTCTTCCGCCGAATCCGGCTTTGTTGATGCCCCGGAATATTATCCGGTCATTGAGCCTGCGTTTTAAGATGGAATTGCGTGGCAGGAGTGCTATCGCAGATTTGCGGACGAGGGTGGATAAGTTGTTTGCCGTAAAGATTGCTTTAATGGTGATAAATGTAAACTTAGTGAAGATAGGCAAACTGGGCAAAGGATAGATTAAATTAGACACATATTTGTCATCAAACAACCTTAATATGAAAAAGAATTCTATTTTTTGCGCTTTGCTGTTTCTCTTCTTATTTACCAACCGGGTGAATGGCCAGACCTGGCAGGATGTCGGCGCCGACACTACTGAGCTCAGCCCTTACGATTTCGATGAGAATGGCTTCACCCAATTGTTGGTGGGACCTGGGGGCAAGCTTTATTACCTTACCGTGGAAGCTGTTCTAGGATTTACTGTTCCCATCACCGTACAAACCTTCGACGGCAGTCACTGGGTTCATCTGGATCCCGGCCTCCAGACTGGATCCGGGTTCAAGGCGGCCATCGATGCGACGGGTAATATCTTCATCGGAATACAAACGGATACATCGGAAGCCGTTTACAAATACAACGGCTCATCCTGGTCGCTGTTTGGAACCGGGCCGGGCACCGACGAAGGCACAACCCTCTCACTGGCTGTCAGTGGCGGTGGAATTCCCTATTATGCCGTGCAAAAAGGGGCTCTCGAGCCAGCGATCTTCAAATGGAACGGCACGGCTTTTACGGGGCTGGACACTGCGGGTCTTGGCGCCGGCACTACTGCTTTCGATATTCAATTAATGGTGGATCACCAGGATTCCGTGTACATCACGTATGATAAGCAGCCCGCTTCGGGGCAGCCGACGCAGTTTTACGTGAGAAAATTCACCGGCTCGGGCTGGAGACCGATAGGAGCGCCGCTGGTAACTACTGCTGCGGAAAAACCACTGGCTTTCGATAGTCATAATGTTCCTTACGTCACCGGGGCTACGGGAAGCGTTTCGGCCGGCTTTAACATTCAGCTCGAAAAGCTATCGGCCGGCAATTGGACGGCTATCGGTCCTGTAGTGCCCGGCGTGCTGACTCCTCAGGGCGGGTCGACCATCGATGTCCGCATCGGGGTTGCCGACACCCCCTATATCGGTTTATATCAGACGCTGGCCAACCCGGACACCTTCTATGCCTATGCCTATAAATTCGACGGTACTTCCTGGAAGCCGTTAGGGACAAACACCATTAATGCCGCTGACACTCCGCCTGACAACTTTGAGCTTTGCACGGATTCGGCTGGGCATCCCTTTGTCAAATACCAGGAGGAGAATGGCTCCGCGCGGGTGAAAGATCTGAGCACTGTGGCGCCTAAGCCAACGGCTTTTATCACTTTCCCCTTCGGCAGCGTCGTGGGCTTGTATGGAGAAGCCGATTTCGACCCCGGCGCCATCAGCACCAACACCGATTCGACGGATCCCATCATCTTTACCATCGCCGACACGACCATAGCCACCATCGTCAATGGCAAGGTTCATCCGGTCAAAACTGGAAATACGACCATCACTGCCAACCAGGCGGCTGACAGCAATTACCTGGCGGCTAAGCCGGCGACGGTTGAGCTCAGCATTGTCCCAGGAATCCAGCAGCTGGCGTTTCCAGGTATTCCGGAAAAGAAAGTGGGGGATTCGGATTTTCATGCCCTCGCGTATTCAAGCGCGGGTCTGCCGCTTGTCTTCCAGGGGAGCGATTCGACCATCGCTACCGTAAGCCCGGATGGGCTGATCCATATCCGGGGATTCGGAGCGATCATCATATCCGTTTTTGCAGAGGGGGATAGTCTCTACCAACAAACCCCATCTCTTTCGCAGGTGCTGACCATTCAGCCCGCCGATTCCAGTACCAGCGGGTCCGGCAGCGACAGCGCCGTCACCAAAGGGATGAGTGCTTTTGTTAGCGGCGGGATGATCATCG
>JAMFRX010000808.1 GCA_026224995.1 Puia dinghuensis | reverse complement strand
TCATCGAAATATACTGGGCGATGCGGACCTTGTTGGTGCTAAGGTTTGGTCGAATGCCGTGGGGCTGGAGACTATTAAAGATCAGGAGGTCGCCGGCTTCCAATTTCACCTTAACGAGTTCGAAGCCTGTGGGGTCGGGCTTGTAGTGATCACGGTCTTCGGGCTGGGTGAGTTTCCAGGTGTCGTAGGTGCGGAAGAGTTCGGGGATGCACTGGAAGCCGCCCATGTTCTCGTCGGTTTGGTCGGCGAGGGCCAGGACGCCCTGGACGTTCTGGGGTTTGGTCTCGGGATCATAATCCCAGTGGATGAAGCCTTTGTATTCGAAGCCGGGACGCAGGGGGAAATTCAGATTGGCCCGGTCGATGGTGCACCAAAGCTGCTCCATTCCCCAGATATCGGCGAAGGCGGCATGGACGCGTGGCATCTGGCGGTTATCCCAGAGGCGTTGGTGGTTGTATACCTCTACCATACCGGTGTTGGTGAGCTCTTTCATTTGCATTTCGGCCCGGGGCGGGGTGTACCAGGTGGAGGGGGCCGCAGAATCTTTTTCTTCGAACTCCCAGAGGAAGCGGGCTGTTTGGGCTGTCTGTTCCGCGGGGACGGCGTTTTTGATGACGACATATCCATTGTGGCGCCAGAACTTCCAGTCGGTTTCAGTGAGGACCCTAAGGGGAGGGCCGTCCAGGGTTTCTCTTAACCGGGACTGGCTGCTGGTGGCGGTGGAAGGGTTGCCGGGGATGTCTTTGTGGGCGTTGTTGGGAGCCATGGTCGTTTGCATATGACAATCTCGTTTTGTTGGTCAAAGTTCCTGTTTCCCGGGGCTGGCTGCAACAGCCAGATAGGCCATCTTTTGCTCTGTATTGACTAATTATTGGCTATTTTTAGACTAATAATGAAGATACAGAGAGAAATCGTGGTGCCCGGGGAGGGGCAATCCTTCAGGCTGTTCTCACCCAGCCTGAGGAACTATTTCTACTGGCATTACCATCCTGAATATGAGCTGGTCTATGTGGAGGCGACTGCCGGCATCCGGCATGTGGGGCAGCATGTCTCCAGCTATACAGGCAGCGATCTTGTGCTCATAGGGCCCAATATCCCGCATCTGAACTTCGACTATGGCTTACAGACCGAGTACCGGCAGGTGGTGGTGCAATTGAAAGAGGGATTTTTAGGGGATGCTTTTTTATGTACGCCGGAACTGGCCGGCATCGAGCGGCTTTTTGCGCGGGCTGCTTTCGGGCTGGCCTTCGGCGAGGGGTGCAGGCAGGTGGTAGGGGAGCGGCTCAAGGCCATGCAGGGGCTTAACCATTTTGACCAGCTTATCGCCTTGCTACATATCTTCAGGACGCTGGCGGAGGAAACGGCCGTGGAGCGGCTGAATGAGATCGACACCAGCGTCAAGACCTTCCTGAACGATAAGATCAGGATGTCGGGAGTATATGAGTATATCCATAGCCGTTATGACCGGGCGCCGGATGTCAATGAGATCGCTGCGCAGGTGCATCTGAGCACGGCGGCGTTTTGCCGGTATTTCAAGCGGCAGACCAGGATGACCTTCACCGACTTCGTCAATCAGTATCGGATCAGCCAGGCGAAGACGCTGCTCCTGCAGGACAGGAGTGTTTCCGAGGTGAGCTTTGCCGTAGGCATAGAGAGTCTTTCCTACTTCAATAAGCTTTTCAGGCAGCATACAGGGGAGAACCCCAGCGCGTTCAAGGCGCGGCATCTGCGGTGAGCGTCGCGGCTATCCCGCATTTCGTGGAGCTTCTTATGAGAACATGGTAGTAAGAACAGCCTTGATGTTTGCGGTCGTCGAGCCATCTACCCGGCCTTGTTTTTGTTTTAGCCTTGTTTTATCTACGGCCCTCAGCTGATCCAAAGCAATTTCTCCAGGATCCCCGCCGAACTGACTTGGCACTCTGGATGGGTACCCTTTGATAGTATGTGTCAACGGAGCGATGATTACGGTGTTTAGATTCCTGTTCATCACGTTGGGAGAAATGATCACTGCCGGTCTGATCTTTTTCATTTCCGAACCTTGCGTAGGGTTCAGGTCCACGGTGTAGACGTCGAACTGATTCATAATTACCATTCTTTGGTGTCAAACTCATTCTCGATCCCGTTAAAAAGATCCCCTTCCGGTTTAGCTCCGCCTTTGATGGCGGATTTAAATTGCTTATCCCAGGTAGAAAGGTCCGTATTTATGGCCGGCATTTCTGCCTGCTTAATGGTGATCAGCCCATTGACGGCCTGGATAATAATGTCCTGGTCCGTGACCAACCCGGCGGTATCCATCAACTGGTTGTTGAGGATCACTCCCTTGGAGTTACCAATGGCGCGGATCTTTGCTGTATAGGCAACGGCTGTTTCGCTTACCCGGTTATCCGTTTGGGGCTGCTCATAGGCTGTCCTATGCCCTTTCCCTTTGTGGACGACAGTACCGGCCGCACGACCGACTCCCGGCTTGCGTGCTTTTCCGGGTTTATCCTTTGAAGCAGCAGCTTTTTTGGCTTTTTTTCTTGAAGAGGCATACATAAAACGAGGTTTTGAGCAAAGTTATAACATCGGTTATAACTTACAAAAATATTATTTGAACGTCAAATGTGGCTGTCGCCAGGCGGTCAAGGGGCGGCGACCAGGCGGCCATTGGTGATTGCCGCCTGCTATTTCGATGAGTAGACCGGGTAGGCCTTTTCTTCCACGTTCCATCCTCTTACCGACACCATGGGTGTGGGGACTACGAGCTTTGGCGTATAGTCCAGGGTAATGGTCTTGCTTTCGCCGGGCAGCACGGACACGTAGTTGTCGCTGTAGAAGACCGGCAGCAGGCGTTGTTTGCTGGTGGGGTCTATCAGCGAGATGCGGTTGAAGAAGGCGACTGGGCCGCCGGCGGGGTTGGTGAGGGTGACGGCGATGCGGGTGGCGGATGGACCTTGCGCGCCGCTGGTGAAGGCCGCATGGTTGGGCTTCGAGCGGGCATCTAGGGACAGGGCGGCGGGGGCCAGGTGCTGCAGGCCGGAATAGGCGCCGGTGGAATCCGGCAGCCAGTAGAGATTGTCGCTTACGATCTCCCGGTCGGTGTTCACGAGACGGAGGGAGAGGAAGACACCTTCTTTGCCGCGGATGCGGTCGATACCGTGGCCGATAGGCAGGTAGTTCTTGGCGATGATGGGGCCGATCTCGAAGAACTGCTGAGAGGCCATATGGGTAGAGCCAGCCATGTCGATGACCTTCACCTGCATCATGAGGTCGCGATGGGTGCGAAAGGTATTGTTGACGATCATGGTCATGCCGGCGATGGGGTCATACATGATGTGCAGGGGCTCGCTTCCGCAGTGGAGGCCGTAGAGGCAGGCATTGGGGTCGAGGTAATAGTCATACATCTGGCCGCGGAGGGCCGTCCACGGATTCTGTGTCTTCCAGATGATCGTTCCTGTATACCAATCGAACATATGTGAGCTGAACCCTTCCATGAGCGCGCGGTACTGGTCGTAGTTGACGAGCTGTGCCTTCTCGGCGAAGTCGCGGAGGTCTTTGACCGGG
>JAMFRX010000807.1 GCA_026224995.1 Puia dinghuensis | reverse complement strand
TGGCTTTCGAAAACCACCGCTGGTTCGACCTGGTCCGCACCAGCCAGGCGATACCCGTGATGACAGCCTATGGGCTGCTGCAGAAGGCGGCTTTCCCCTTCCTGCTACCCAATTCCTATAGCATAACATCTAATAAGCTCGTCTACGCCATCCCTTTCCGCGAAACCCAAACCAACCCCCAGCTCACCCAGAACCCGGGCTACTAACCGCTGAGGCAGGCTTAACCCGTGCACAGGTTTGACCGACCAGGCAAGCCTCACTTCACTGTATACGTGACCCGGCCCAATCCCACCCCCGTGATCTTCAACGACCTCCATCCTGCCGGCAGCTTCGTCGGCAGCTGCACCACTCCATTGCCGGTGATATCCAGCCCGCCAAATCCATTCAGCATAGCCTGGAGCACGCCACCGGCGCCGGTAGCGAAATACGGGTTATTGCCGGAAGCAGTCTCCGCAATGACGCCAAAGGGAGGCCGGAGATTCGGCAGGTACCCCTGCTTGAGAACAGCGATAGCCTTATCCGGAAGCCCCAGGCGCTCATAAAGGATGGCGAAGATGGCATGCGTCATCGCAGGCCCCTCACCCACCCGGGGCTCATAGTAGTCCAGGTCCCTGCGGATCTCGGCGGAAGAAATAACTTCCTTCAGCGGGTAGGCAAGCAGGTTGACATCGGCCTGCTTGATGGGTTCGCCATTGTAGGCGGCATGCTCGCGGATCACCCCATCGGGAAAATGCAGGATCGGGATATTGTTCCGGACATTGGCCCAGTCAGGATCGGGCACGAGCCCGAGCACATGCGCTGCCTCCGTGGCATCCTGCAGGTTGGCCCTTGCCGCGGCATTGGTATAGGCATTGTTATCCACGTTCTCGGCCCACTCGTCGGCGGCGACTACATTACGGATATCATAATGACCGGGACCATTCCGCTCGACCCTGCTGGCCCAGAAATCGGCCGTCGCCTGCAGCAACGGATAGCCCTTTTCCTTCAGCCAGACCTTGTCCCGGGTAACACAATAATAGTTCCAGGCCGCAATGCCCACATCGGCGGTTATATGATGCTCAAAGGGACCGCTAAGCGCCCATACCGGCGTCTCTTCATTGCCGCTGGCGGCGCTTTCCCAGGGAAATTGTGCCCCCTTATAGCCGTGTTCGGCGGCATTCCGCATCGCCGCCGGAAGCCGGCGGTAACGGTATTCCATCAACGAAGCCGCGATTCTGGGCTGTAGCAGCAGCAGCGCCGGATACATCCAGATCTCGGTGTCCCAGAACGTATGACCGTTATACCCCAGCCCGCTCAAACCCATCGGCGAAAGACTGAGGTCTGTGCCCTCCCTCGCAAAAGAGTACAGGTGATAAAGCATCAGCCGGATACCCCGCTGCGTCGACGCGTCGCCGTCGATCAGAATATCGCTCTTCCACAGCTCCTCCCAGGCTTGTTCATGTGCCCGGACGAGCTCCTTGCTCCCCTGCAGGGCGGCGAAGATCGTAAGCCGCTCTGCCTCATTCAGCGGGTCGTCATTATGAGCCGAGGTCAGCGACGAGCCAGCCACGGAAAAATGGTAAGTGGCCCCGGCCGCCAGCTTCTTCCTGAATTTCAGGAGGTGCATATTGTTATCCCACATCTCATGGATGACCGCCGGCTCGGAACCATGTGGCTCGTCGAAGAGAAAGCTGTTCGAAGCAGCCATGAGCAGCTTCCCCGTAGGACTTTTCGCCGTAGAGGTCAGCAGGGAGATGCGGACATGAGGCCGGTCGATCTCGTTGTTATAGTTCTCTACGTCCTTCAGCATGTCCGGCGCTTCCATCACGGTGGCAGGGGTAATGGCTATATCCTTGCGGGCGGTAATGGTGACGTCTACGAGGGCCGTGAACGGCAGCTGGCGCAGCGAATACCAGGTATAGCTTACCGTCGCCTTATCCTGGTAATCAAAGGTGGTGGTTAAGCACGCCCGCTTCATATCCAGTACCTGGCGCAGGTGCGTCACCTGCCCGAAGCTCTCTATCCGCCTGTCGTCGATGTCGAGATAGAGGTTGACGAAATTGAAGGTCTTGAGGATATTGCTTACCCGGCCCCGCCCATAGAGATCAAAAGCGCCATT
>JAMFRX010000806.1 GCA_026224995.1 Puia dinghuensis | reverse complement strand
GGTCCTCCCCGGTATCCTTGCTGGCTGTGCTAACGGATGGCGCTCACCCGTGACGACGTCGACACCCTGCGTAAAGCCCGCCGTGCGTTCACTAAACCGGCCGAAGTCCAGCTCCAGGGGCGCATTGCCCGTATTCATCGCGCAGAGCACCGTTTGCCGCTCATCGTAACGGAAATAGATATAGAGTGCTTTCTGCGGCACATATTGCATAAGCTTCCCTGTTCGCAGGGCCGAGCTGTGCAAGCGGTACTGTCCCAGTTTTTTTACCAGCTGCTGTACGCTCTTTTCGTCGGCGCTGAGTCCGGTGCCGGTGAATCCGTTTTTCGCATCGCCTGGCCATCCGCCGGGGAAGTCGAGCCGCACCAGGCCGTCGGGGTCATCGATCCCCTTGGTCATTATCTCTGTCCCATAATACAACTGCGGGATGCCCCTCGCCGTCAGCAGCCATTGCAGTCCCATTTTCTGACCGGCCGGGTCCTCCCCTATCTGACTGTAGAAGCGGCTCATATCGTGGTTATCCAGGAAGATGACATTGGCCGCGGGGTCCTGGTAGAGGAAGTCCTCGCTCAGGGTTTGATAGAGCTGGTTCACCCCGCCGCCGCCTGCCGAAGTATCCTTCACCGCCGGGACGATGCCGCTGAAATTGCATTGGAAGTCCAGCACTCCGGGGAGATTGCTTTTAAAAGGAACGTCCAAATTATTCCGGGTGAAGTAAGCCTGTTTGGCCACGCCGGTGATCCAGGCTTCACCGAACATCGTAAGATGCGGATATTCCTCCAGGAGCGCCTGGTTGCAGCGGTTCATAAAATCCAGGCTGTTGTACATATAGGTGTCGATCCGCCAGCCGTCGACCCCGAAGGTCTCGACGCACCAGATGGCGTGCTGGATGAGGAATTCGGCGAGGTCCGGGTTATCCTGGTTAAGGTCCGGCATCTGGCGGGTGAACCAGCCGTCGCTGGATAAGTGTCTATCTATGGAGCTGGCGTGTGGGTCCATCACGGGCTCACCCCGGTAGTTGGTCTGGGTATAGCGGGGCCATTGATGCAGGAAGCTGCTGTCCGGGAGGTCCTGTACCAGGAAGTGATAGCTGCCCACGTGGTTGTAGACAGCATCCTGGATCAGCTTCATGCCGCGTTGGTGCAGCGCGTCGGCCAATTTCCGGTATCCTTCCGCGCCGCCTAACCGCCGTTCTATCGTATAGTGATCCGTGAACGCATAGCCGTGCTCCGTCCTGTCTGGCATATCGTTCTCCAGCACCGGCGTCATCCAGAGGGTGGTCACACCCAACGATTGCAGGTAGTCCAGATGGTTGAGGATACCCTGGAAGTCGCCGCCATGACGCAGGAAGATGGAGTCCCTGTTGAGGCTTTGGTCCCGCAGTCCGGGGATGCGGTCGTTGCCGGGGTCGCCGTTGCTGAAGCGGTCCGGCATCAGGAAATAGATGAGGTCGGCCGAGGTGACGCCCTGCGCATAGACAGTGCCGTTACCAGCCCTTCGCGCCATTAACGGGAGCTCCACGACGCCGGCGCCTCCCAGTCCCAACCGCACCGTTCCCGGCTTTGCCGCCGGGTCGATCCGCAGGTGGAGGAAGAGATAGTGTGGATTGGGCGCCCGGCGCCAGTCGAGCAGCTTCACGCCGGGATAGTCGACCGTCACCGTTCTTGCCGCGCCCAGCCCGTCGCCGTGCAGCATCAGCTCGATCGTGGAATGTTTCATGCCCACCCACCAGTTGGAAGGATAAGCATGGATTTGCGTTCTTGCTTGCAGGCAGCAGAGCCAGCAGGCGATGAAGAATACACCAGACTTTCGCATAGCGGTAATTTTAGGAGGCTGTACGCTCTATATAGAAGCCCGCTTTTTCCTGCTGGATGCGGATCGCGCCGCCGTCATAGACTAACAGCACGGAGATCGCCGCGGCGATCAGGCAGAAGCCTGCCAGGACGATGGCATAGATCGGTTGATTGCCGTAAATGTGTTTGACGATCCAGCCGCCAAAAATACCGTTGCAGATCTGCGGCAGGGTAATGAAGAAATTGAAGATGCCCATGTAGATGCCCATCTTACCTGCCGGGATGCAGCCGCTCAGGATAACATAGGGCATAGCCAGGATGCTGGCCCAGGCCAGTCCGACGCCTACCATAGAGCCATAGAGTCCCCAGGCGCCATGTGCAAAAAAGATCGAGATCAGGCCTATGCCCCCGGCTACCAGCGAAAGCGCATGCGTCAGCTTCCGACCGAGGCGCCGCGCTATAGGCGTCAGCAGCAAGGCGTAGACCGCTCCTACGGCATTGTACACGGCAAAGGCATTGCCCACGGTATTTCCGGCATCATTATACGCCTTGGTCTTCACGTAGTCACCCGTCAGTCCGAATACATGCTGCGCCACACCTTCCGTGGTATATACCCACATGCTGAACATGGCGAACCAGCTGAAGAACTGCACCAGCCCCAGCTGAAGCATCGTCTTAGGCATCCGCATGATATCCCGGCCGATCTCGGACAAACCATGTTTTGTGGCCGGTTCGTGACCACCGGTCTTCGCCGGTTTGTCACGGCCTGTAGGCGTATCTTCCGCCTTGCCGTGATAGCGTTCATATTCCTCCGGCGGATATTCTTTCGAAAAAAAGACCGTGACAAGAATGGCCGCGATAAATATGGCCGCTCCGATATAAAAGGCAAATTTGATATTGTCCGCGATGCCATCCTTCCCGGGGGTCTGCCCCACCCCCAGCCACGCCAGGATGCTGGTCATATAAGACCCCCCCACGGCCCCGAGCCCGATGAGAAAGGCCTGGATGGCGAACCCCTTGGTCCGCTGGCTGTCCGGCAAATTATCCGCCACCAGCGCCCGGAAGGGCTCCATGGCAACGTTAAAGGAAGCATCCATGATCATGACGAAACCGGCGCCGATCCAAAGTGCGGGGATCACCCCGGCCAGACCGCCGGAGTTGGGGAGCAAGACGAGCGCAATAGCCGATAGCAATGCCCCTGTAAGAAAATAGGGCTTGCGTCGGCCAAGCCGGGTCCAGGTCCTGTCGCTATAATGACCGATCAGCGGCTGCACGATCATCCCTACCAGCGGGGCTACGATCCAAAACGCAGGAAGCTGATCGACGTCGGCGCCAAAGCTACGGAGGATGCGGCTGGTATTGACGTTCTGCAAGGCGAATCCACATTGGATACCCATGAAGCCGAAGCTCATGAGGAAGATTTGACCCGTCGTCAATTTCGGCTTGGAGATAGGCCCCTTCCCGGCGACGCCTGAAGACTGTGCATTGGCCATGGCAATCGATTTGGTTAGAACTCGGTCATATCACAAACCCATTGGGCAGCACCGCGCCCTTCTTGATCACGACGACCCCTTCCTTCACCGTATAGAGCGAATGATCCGCATTCTCCAGGTGATGGCCGCCGTTGATCCGCACATCGTCGCCGATGCGGCAGTTCTTGTCAACGATGGCATTGCGGATATAGCAGCGATGGCCGATGCCTACGGTCGGCAGCCCATGCTGACGCGCCAGCTCGATCTCTTCGATGGTCTCGTAATAGTCTACCCCCATCAGATAGCTGCTCACGATGGTCGTTCCGGTGCCGATGCGGGTGCGGATGCCGATGATGCTGTTCTCGATCCGCGAGGCGTTGATGATACAGCCTTCCGCGATGATGGTCTTCTCCAGCGTCGTGCCGCTTATCTTGGCGGGCGGCAGCATGCGGGCGCGGGTATAGATGGCCTTTTCGTTATCGAAGAGGTTGAAGTCGGGAATGTCTTTGGTGAGGCCCAGATTGGCTTCGAAGAAGCTGGGAATGTTACCGATATCGGTCCAGTAGCCTTCATACTGGGAGCTCACCACCTTATATTTCTCCAGGGACTGGGGAATAATTTCCTTACCGAAGTCGGTGGATTCCACAAATTCGTTCAGCAGCAGGTCGGAGAGCAGCTGCCGGTTGAAGATGTAGATACCCATGGACGCGAGATAGTGCCGGCCCTTCGACTGCATGACATGTCCCGTATCGCTGATCCAGGGCGGAAGCATTTCTTTCTTCGGCTTTTCCGTGAAGGAAGTGATGTAACCACCCTCATCCATTTTCATGATCCCGAAATCGGAGGCTTCACGGTCGTCCACCGGAATGGTGGCGATGGAGATATCGGCGCCCATCTTCTTGTGATGATCGAGCATTTGCATGAAATCCATTTGGTAAAGCTGGTCGCCGGATAGTATCAGCACATATTCGCTGTCGAAAGGGCCCAGGTGGCGAAGGCACTGGCGAACGGCATCGGCGGTACCCTGGTACCAGGTGGGGTTATCGGGGGTCTGCTCAGCCGCAAGGATGTCTACGAAGGCCGAGCTGAAAGCGCTGAAATGATAGGTGTTCTTGATATGGCGGTTCAGGGAAGCGGAATTGAATTGCGTGAGAACGAACATCCGCGAGATGCCCGAGTTCAGGCAGTTCGAGATGGGGATGTCCACCAACCGGTATTTCCCGGCAATGGGAACGGCTGGTTTCGAACGGCTGGCTGTCAGGGGATACAAACGCGTACCGGCTCCTCCTCCTAAGATCACGGACAGAATTTCTTTAGACATATACAAGCGTTTAAGTGAATTTACAATCTATTTTATATAACCTTCCTTTCTAAAAGCGTGCCCTATCTGGCCGGGTAGTCCTATTTGCTCCGCAGCATGCCTTCGTACAGGTCCAGGTAGGCCCGCACGCTGGCCTCCCAGCTGAAGTCCAGCTGCATCATGCGCTGCCTGATCTCCCGCAGCATCTCCGGCTGTTGGTAAAGCTCTACCGCGCGCCAGATCCCGTGAGTCATATCCTGCGGCGTGGCATGATTGAACCGGATGCCATAGCCGCCCGGATCTCCGTAATCGATCACTGTATCGTGCAGGCCGCCCGTATTGCGGACCACCGGCACTGTGCCATAGCGGAGCGCATACAGCTGGTTGAGTCCGCAGGGCTCTACCCGGGAAGGCATCAGGATGAAATCCGCGCCCGCATAGATCAGGTGGCTGAGCCCTTCGTCGTAGCCGATATAGGTGTTGTAGTCTCCCCTTCCCAGATCCCTGATCGCCTGCAGCCGCCCCTCTATCTCGGGTAAGCCGCTGCCAAGAATGAAGAAGTTCATCTTCCGGCCGATATAATAAAAGGACTCCTCGAACACCTGGGGCAGGAGATCCGCTCCTTTGTCGGCGACCAGCCGGCCGATGAACGTGATCAGTGGCTTGCGGATATCCAAGTTATACTGCTCGCAGAGAATGGCCTTGCTCTTTTGCTTGCCTTCCTCCACCGTGGCGACGTCATAATGATTGTCGAAATAACGGTCTGTGGCCGGATCCCAGACCACAGAATCGATGCCGTTCAGGATGCCGCTGCACTTGCCTTTCTCATATTCCAGCAGGGCTTCGAGACCCGCGGCGGAATAGCGCATCTCCTCCAGGTAGGTAGGGCTCACCGTGGTGACCTTCCAGGCCGTACGGATGCCGCAGGCCAGCGGGTTCAGGGCGCCGGCCCATTCCAGCAGCCCGCGTTTCCAGATATCCCATTCGGGGATAAGCACCGTCTTGTCCATACCTGTCTGTCCCTGGTACTGGGCATTGTGAATGGTGAGCACCGTCGCTATCCCCTGCAGCTTCTGGTAGGCATAGCAGTGCTTGACCATAAAGGGGATCAGCGCCGTGTGATGGTCATGTACGTGGAGGACATCGGGCAGGTGCTTCCAGGCCGCCAGCCAATCGACGACGGCGATCTGAAAAGAGAAGAAACGCTCCGTATCGTCACCATAGCCATAGATCTTCTCCCGGTCCAGGAGACCATTGATGTCGACGAGATAGAGATCGAAGCCCAGCTTGTTGGTGGATTCCTTGATCACCGTATAGTTGAACCAGTAATTGTGCAGATGCGTATAGCCTTTATGTACGACCTCCCACTGGTTGTCCCGCAGGAACTTGGTCTTGTACATCGGCATCACCACCTTGGCCACATGCCCGAGATCACGCTGATATTTCGGTAGCGCTCCTACAACATCGCCTAATCCGCCGGCCTTGGCTACGGGATAACATTCTGCTGATACGTGGATGATTTCCATTGCTGTTCAATTTAGCAAGGTTTTCGATTAAACGGTGTACGAAAGATGAAAAAATTTTTCGCTTCGTAAAATCTTGGTATTTTGGACCTTTATTCTCTTAAAAGCATCAACCACCTTTGCCTGCTTATGCAACAAAAAACCAAATGGTCACAATTCGGAACACTTGTCACCGTATTCTTCTTCTGGGGGTTCGTAGCGGCCAGCAATGATATCCTGATCCCCGTTTTCAAGGATAAATTGCATATGGAGCAATGGCAGGCGCAGATGATCTCTTTTGCCTTTTATGTTGCTTATACCGTCGGGTCCATCATCTATTATATCATCAGCAAGGCCAGCGGCGGAGACATTCTCAACCGCCTGGGCTATAAGAATGGCATTGCGCTGGGCCTGATCATCTCCGCCATCGGGGCGCTCCTGTTCTATCCCGCCGCCATGTCCGCGTCATTTACCCTGCTGATCACCGGTCTTTTCATCATCGGGCTGGGCTACTCTCTTCAGCAGACGGCGGCCAACCCCCTGGCCATCATCATGGGCGATCCCGCCAGCGGCTCTCAACGCCTCAGCATGGCCGGAGGCATCAACAACTTCGGCACGACCATCGGCCCCCTGCTGGTAAGCTTCGCCATCTTCGGATCGGCCAAGATCGTCCCCGGCGTCGTAAAGGAAGCCAGCATAAGCAGCGTAAAAACGCCCTATCTCATCCTGGGTGCGGCCTTCCTGATCATCGCGCTCATCTTCAAGTTCTCCTCCTTACCCAATAAGATCGAAACCGAACAGGCCGAAGACCAGAAGGACGCTGCCAGTGCGCCACACAAGAAAGTGATCGATAGAGGCAGCCCCCTGAAATACCCTCAATTGTGGCTGGGGATGTTGGGTATTTTCATCTATGTAGGGGTGGAAGTAAGCACCGCCAGCAACCTGCCGGCATTTATGAAGGAAAAGCTCCAGACACCTACGGACCAGATCGCGCCTTATGTCTCGCTATACTGGGCCAGCCTGATGATCGGCCGCTGGACGAACTCCGTCGGAGCCTTCGGCGTCGGCAAAACAGCCCAGCAGATACTCAGCTTTTTTATGCCTTATCTGGCTTTTGGCGTTTTCCTGCTGGTCAATACCATCGCCGGACACGATATTCACCCCTTCCTGATCTATGCAGTGATCATCGTGGCGATGATCATCGGGGACCTGCTGAGCAAAGGCAATCCTGCCCGCCAGCTGCTGATCTTTTCCCTGATGGCGATCACCGCCCTGCTCATCGGTATCGTTGCCCACGGTATGATCAGCGTCTACGCCTTCATCAGCGTAGGCCTTTTCTGCTCTACCCTCTGGCCCTGTATCTTCACCCTGGCCGTCGCGGGGCTTGGCAGGCATACCAACGAAGGCTCGAACTTCCTGATCATGATGATCTGCGGCGGCGGTGTGATCAGCCTGCTGCAGGGCTACCTGGCGGATACCCACATCGGCATCCAAAACTCTTATTTCGTGGGAGTCGCCTGCTTTGCCTATTTAGCCTACTATGCCGTCCGTGCTAAAAAGGAACTAAAGGCCCAGGGGATCGACTTCGACGCCCTCCGAAGCGCTGGCGGACATTAAAAAACTCAAAACCCAAGGCGGATTTACCTCTATCTTTGCAACCCTATTATAAACATTCCTTTTCATGGCAAAAGCCTCGTCCTCTTCTTCTCAATCTTATGATCCCCTCGCCATCGGAATCGATATCGGCGGCACGGGTACCAAGTTCGGCATCGTAGACCGCAATGGCAATGTCCTTTTCTCCAGCGAGATCTCTACCCGGGGACATAGCCAGGTAGAAGGTTTTATCGACGAGCTGTATAAGCACATGGCTGTGCTCATCGATAAGGCCGGCGGTACAGGAAGGATGCGTGGCATCGGCGTAGGCGCGCCCAACGGCAATTTTTACAGCGGCACGGTGGAATATGCGCCAAACCTGCCCTGGCGCGGCATCATCCCCCTGGCCAAGCTCATCCAGAATAAATTCCAGCTTCCCGCCATCCTCACCAATGACGCCAATGCGGCGGCGATCGGCGAGATGATGTACGGCGCCGCCAAGGGGATGAAAGATTTCATCATGATCACCCTGGGAACAGGCGTCGGCAGCGGTATCGTCGCCAATGGGAAGCTCATCTACGGCCATGACGGCTTCGCCGGGGAATTAGGCCATACCATCATCATCCCCAATGGCCGTTATCACGAGGGGACGGGCAAAAAAGGATCTCTGGAGAGCTATGCTTCCGCCACGGGCGTCAAGCTGACCGCCATCGAAATGCTGGAAAAAAGCGATGAAGCCAGCCTGCTAAGGGATACGCCCAAGGAGCGGCTCGATTCCCGGCGGGTCTATGACGCCGCCATCCAGGGCGATAAGCTGGCCAAGGAGATCTTCGACTTCACGGGATCGGTGCTGGGCATGGCCCTGGCGAACTTCGTGATGTTCTCCAGCCCCGAAGCCATCATCCTCTTCGGCGGTCTTACCAAGGCCGGCGACCTTATATTAAAGCCCACCCGGGAGAACATGGAAAGCAACTTGATCCAGGTCTTCCAGAACAAGGTGAAGATCCTTGTGAGCCACCTGAAAGAGTCCGATGCCGCCATCTTAGGCGCCAGCGCGCTGGTATGGGATATGAAGGGTTAATGCGCCACTTTTATTAAGAACACTGCAGGCAGCGGACGTTGCCCTTCACTATCGGAAGGGTGTATGGTCTCCTTGCCATTGACAAGCAGGCAGCTGCTGCCACCCCCATCCAGGTTCAGGGCCTCATAGCACCCCAGGTCGAGCAGGAGCTGCGCTTCTTCCTGTAGGGTAGCCCCCGCCGCCACACCCGGCGTCCGCCCCTGTATCACCAGCACGATGAGCCGTCCATCCCGGGTATAGCCCATGGCCGTCCGCGGAAGATGCTCCCCATGTACCGGGTCATCGGGGTAGAGCTGCTCCTCCCGGTCGGTTATGCGTATCCTTCCATCGTGGATCAGGACCGGCCCGCCACCGACGGCCGTTCGCATCTTCCACCACTTCCACTCGATATCCTGGAGGTCATAGATGGAAGGGATCGAATCAGAGCCCTTGGCGATCACCGGCATTTCTTCGAAGGCATAGGGCCAGCGCCGCGACGTATCGGTAAACGTCCAGGCGACATCCGCTCGCCGTTTCCTGTCGATACCGATAGCTCCCCGTGTCGGATAATAATAGAGCACGGAGTCATTGCCCGTGCCCCTGAGGGAGGCGACATTGTAAGACAGCAGCCGTCCGTCCTTGACGAGGAGGTTCAGGTTCTCATTGTTAGCGAAAGAAAAGAAGGTACAGTTGACCACCAGCAGGGGGAATTGTTCTATCTGGTAGTACTGCGCGGGCGTAAAGCGTCTACCCTGCCCTGTTGTAGCGGTAAACTGCAGGTGCTTGTCTTTGAGCCGGGCAGAGACATAGTATGCGACGGAAGGAAAGCCGTGGAGACTGTCGTCGGAGCGGTAGACATGCATCGACGGGGGCAATGGCTTATAGGCGGTGTCGACGCGCCGCCAGTGGAAAGGCTGCGACAGGCAGGCAGCCGGCAGCAGGAGCGCTAGTATCCCCGCGGCGAGGTTCAAGCGGTGGCTTCTTTACTTTTTAACCATTCTCCCCGGCCATAGCCCGGGATCACATGGCGTTCGGAATGGTAGGACGAACGTACCAGCGGACCGCTTTCGACGTAGTCGAATCCAAGGTCGTAGCCGATCTCGCGGAGTCCGGCAAACTCGTCGGGATGGACGAAACGGACGACCGGCAAATGCTTTTTGGTAGGCTGCAGGTATTGGCCGATGGTGATCACGTCGACGCCGCTGTTGCGCAGATCCGTCATCGTCTGCACCACTTCCTCCATCTTTTCTCCCAGGCCGAGCATGATGCCGCTCTTGGTGCGCATGCCCCCTTCCTTCAGCAGCTTGAGGGTCTCCATGCTCCGCCAGTATTTGGCCTGGATGCGGACCTGCCGCGTCAGCCTTTCCACGGTTTCGATGTTGTGCGAGACGACTTCCGGGGCTGCTTCGATAACCCGGGCGATATTGACCAGCTCCGCCTTGAAATCGGGGATCAGGGTCTCCAGGGTCGTATTGGGGTTGAGGGCCTTGACGGCCCGGATGGTATTCTGCCAGATGATGCTCCCGCCGTCCTTGAGCTCGTCGCGGTCTACGGAGGTGATCACCGCATGCTTGACCTTCATCAGGTGAATGGCTTCGGCCACCCGCTGTGGCTCATCCCAATCTACCGGCTCGGGACGTCCCGTGGCGACGGCGCAGAAGCCGCAGCTCCGGGTGCAGACATTGCCGAGGATCATGAACGTCGCCGTTCCTTCCCCCCAGCATTCACCCATATTCGGGCAGTTGCCGCTCTCGCAGATCGTATGAAGCTTGTGAGTGTCTACCAGACCGCGGACATGTTTGTAGCTTTCGCCAATGGGTAGCTTGACGCGTAACCAATTGGGCTTCTGTATCTTAGATTGAGAGTCTGTTGATTCCATCACACAAAAATACGTCATTTTCGACTGCCGAACATGATGGCCACATAGGCATTGAAGAAGAACGAATGCTGCTTGACCATATAGACCAGGGGGATCTTGCTAAAGAAGTATTCTTCGGTCAGCCCGCACTCGATGGCGGAGACCGTTTGGTTCAGACGGCCGTAGTCGAAGCGCATTGCCTGCTTGGCATTGATGGCGGGCTTGATCTTCAGGTTACCCCAGCCTACCAGGAAGCCCGATGCGCCGGTGATATAATCCCCTTCCGTAGTATCCGCAGCCATCTGGTCGTAGGTCTTGCGGGTAGTGGCGCCGGTTATCTGGTTCTGGATATCGAGGTAATAGGGCTTGAGCAGACCCAGCGTGAGGCCGCCGGTATATAAGGCGGTGACGGCTACTCCATTCTTATTGCCCTTTCCGCCGATCAGCTGCTGCTGCCCGATGGCCAGCTTGAACTCATAGAGGTTGTTGAGCTTATAGGGAACCACCGAGGAAAAGTTGATGCCATCCGAAGTAGCCGAGATATGATGTTCCTTGGGATCGTGCTTTTCGTTGAGCTCAAACTGATACAGGAGGGTCTTCCGGGGCGTCTTGAACTTCCCCTTTTCGAAATTGATACCATAGCCGTCCGTAGCCAGCCGGATACCAAAGATGTTGTGCTTGTTAAAGATCAGATCGCCTTCCTCTTCCATCCGCTGCATATTGTTCATCCGTTCACGCTTGGCATTCTGCTTGTTGAGCTTGGACATCATATTGACGCTGTCCGTGTTGTTTTGGGCAAGAAGCTGCAGCACCAGGGTCGAGGCGAGAACGGTAAGGAAAAGTATCTTCACTGCTTATGGTTTAAGTTGACGAGCGTAAATTTAGGTAAATTTTATTGCACAACGACTTCATCAGGTATTTACGAGATAGATTTACAAACGGTTGCCTCTCCTTCCTGTCCAAGCAGGGTTCTGCCGATGGCGCAATTCAGGCATTTGCGGGTGGCGCAATAGTGTTTTTTCAATTCCAGCAGGGCCGGTGCATCGGCCGCATGGGCAGTGTCTACCCCCAGCTGCTGCCATCGGGCTAAAAGGGTGTTCTTTTCTGGCCGCAGCTGTCGGAGCCAGCTGAACGCTTTCTCCTGGAAGGCCGGTTCGCCCCTGAGCCAGCCATAGGCGAAGAGTAAAGGGATAAAAGCATTGACCAGCAATCCTTGCTGCATGGCCGCGCCCAGCTTTTTGGGGCTTGGCGGCGAGGGCGTTTCCAACTGGTAGTGGCTCGTCCAGTATTCCCCGGCGTCGGCCTGCAGTTCCGTGAGGAGCGCTTCGGGGTCGGCGGCTTCGCGGATCCGGGCGAACCAGCCGGTGCCGGCCGTCATCAGCCCCGCCAGCTGCGCCAGTCGTATCGTGGGGAAATGTGCTGGCCGCATTCGCAGGAAGGACAGGGGTATGCCCGGGGCCCGGAGTGCCCATTTGGTCCGCATAAAACGATATTCCCGCTGCAAGGCCAGCGGATAAGCCTCGCCGAAGGGCCCTTCCAGCAGCCCTGCCTGCCCAAGCAACAAGGCCTCTATCTGCAGACGCTGGTTGCGGAGACGCGCCAGCAGCGCTATGGGCAGGCTCCGGGCAATGGCTTCGAAAGCCGCCGCGTTGACGACCTGCCCCATGCTGCGTGCCAGGAGGACCCAGGCCGTCTCTTCCCAATGCTGCCGGTTCT
>JAMFRX010000102.1 GCA_026224995.1 Puia dinghuensis | reverse complement strand
TGTCGTTCACCCTGTCGAAGAACACCATCGGGATGTTCCGCTGCTGCAGCTCCGCCAAATGCCGCGTATCCTGTATTTGCCCGCAAAGCGAGAGCAGCACGCCATCCACCCGCCCACTCTGCAGGCTCGACGCAATAGCCACCTCTTCGGCCACCTCTTCGTTGCTCAGGTAGATCAGCACATGATAGCCCTTCTCCCGGGCAATGGTCTCGATGCCCTTGATGGCCAACGCAAAGAAATTATTGGCGACTTCCGGTATGACGACTGCAATGGTGCGGCTGCGATGCTTGCGGAGACTGCTGGCGTAAGGATTGGGCTGGAAATTCATCTTCTTGGCGAGGGCGAAAACGCGCTGTTTGGTTGGAGTGCTGATCTCCCAGCTGTCCCGCAAGGCGCGGCTGACTGTGGAGACAGATAGGTTGAGCTCCTGGGCTAATTGTTTTAGGTTAACCGAGTTCATAGTAGCAAGCAGTATGTTTGATACCGAAAATTACACAATCCATTTGCCTCCTTCGGGTTTTTTTACGAAAACGTTGTAGTAACGTTTTCACCCGTCCAAAAAACCTTGTAATGCCTGTCCCGCCACTAATTTCACGCAACCGTTTCCGTAAATAAAGTCACCGCCCTCTACCTGTTTTCCTGAAACTTTTCTCCAATTTGACATCGCAAATTATACAACACCCACTAAAAAAATCTTGCCATTATGCTTATCCGAAAATTGTTTTTCGTGCTGGGGATAACGCTTTTCCTGGGGCCGCACCTGCAGGCTCAGGTCAAAAACCTCACCGGAAAAATCGTTTCTTCAACAGATAACAAGCCCGTTACCGGCGCCACCATCACCGTCTCCGGCGGGAAAAGAGGGAATGCGGCGGCAGCAGGCTCCGACGGCTCATTCAGCGTCTCCGTCCCCACAGGAAAGTCGTTCGTCCTGGAAGTCTCCGCCGTCGGCTATGAACCGAGAGAGGTCTCTTCCGATGCCATCAGCGGTGACAATTTCACCATCGCTCTAAAGGAATCTGCCAAAGGACTCAACGAAGTGGTAGTCGTCGGTTACGGTACGACAAAGAAGAAAGACCTCACCGGCTCCGTCGGGCTTGTCCAGCTCACCAATACCGACAAGACCCCCATCACCGGAACCAACCAGCTGCTCGAAGGCACCGTCGCCGGCGTACAGGTCACCCAGACCAATGCCCAGCCCGGCTCGTCCTTTACGGTCCGCATCCGCGGCACCAACTCCATTACGTATAGCAGTGACCCGCTCTACGTCGTAGATGATTATCCCGACGCAGATATCTCTGCCCTCAACCCTTCGGACATCGCCAGCATCCAGGTACTCAAGGATGCATCCGCAACCGCCATCTTCGGCAGCCGCGGCGCCAATGGCGTCGTGATCATCACCACCAAAAAAGGGGTCACGGGCAGGAATAGCGTTACATTCGATATGTATACCGGCATCCAAAAGGTGTCCAAAGAGCTCGACATGATGAACGCTACACAGTTCGGCACCTACCTGGACTCTGTCACCTCCATCAACAACCGGAACAACAGCACCCATACGGCGCTGCCCTTCACCTCCGCACAGCTCTCCGCCCTCGGAGCAGGCACCAACTGGCAGAAAGCGCTGTTCCGTACCGCGCCGGTCTCCAACTATTCCCTCGCCTTTAGCGGCGGCGGCGCCGAAGGCCACCACTACCTTAGCTTTAATTTCTTCGATCAGCAGGGTGTCATCCTGAACTCGGACTACCGGCGCGGGACCATCCGCTTCAATATGGATCACAAGGTCAGCAGCAAGATAAAAGTGGGCTTCAACACCCAGGCTTCCTATGACTATCAGGACAAGGCCAACGTCAACACCTCCGGCGGCAGCACCGGCGGCACCCTCCTCGACGCGCTGCGGGCCAGCCCCACCATTCCCATAAAGGACAGCACCGGCGCCTATACCTATCAGAATGGCCCGCTGGGCTATGTTGACCCGCTGGGCAACCCCGTAGCCGCCGCCGAGCTGAACACAGACAAAGGCTCCAATATCCGCCTCCTGTCCAATGCCTTCGGCGAATACGAGATCATCAGCGGATTAAAGCTGCGGGCCAATTTTGGCGGCGAGCTCCTCAACTACCGCGAAGATATCTTCCGCCCCACTACTTCCTATTTAGGCGCTAACACTACCGGCTATGCACAGGTTAGCACCAATAACAACTACGACTGGCTGATGGAATATACCGCCACCTACGATAAGACCTGGGGTATCCATGCGATCAATTTTGTGGGCGGCTGGACCTACCAGGAATATAAGAACCGGTCCGCAGGCACCACCGGTACAACTCTTTCATCCAACAGCTATGGCACCGATAACCTGGGCGTGGCCGCGGCTATCACTTCCACTTCGAGCACTTCCAAGAACACCCTGCCCTCCGGCCTGGCCCGCCTCAACTACCGCCTTATGGACAAATACCTGCTGACCTTCAGCTGGCGGGCAGACGCTTCTTCCCGTTTCGGGGCCGACAGAAAATGGGGCTATTTCCCCTCCGGCGCCTTCGCCTGGCGCATGTCCGATGAGAAATTCATCCAGGATATCCCCACCATCAGCGACCTAAAGCTGCGCGTCAGCTATGGCCACACAGGCAACCAGGGCATCCCCGACTACCTGTCCCTGGAACAGTATACGACCAACACCTATTACCTCAACAGCGCCCGCGTGGTTGGGATCTCACCCAACAATATCGCGAACTCACAGCTTGGCTGGGAATCCACCGCCCAGTTCGATGGCGGCCTCGACCTCGGCCTGCTGAAGAACAGGATCAGCCTGACAGCCGACTACTATAATAAGAAGACCACCAAGCTGCTCTACAATGTGACCCTCCCTTCCACTTCCGGGTTCACCAGCATGCTCCAGAATATCGGCGCCGTGCGCAACCAGGGTTTCGAGCTCTTATTGAACACAGTCAACATCGAGCGCCACAACCTCCGGTGGGCGACCTCTATCAATTTCTCCCGCAACATCAACAAGATCCTCAGCCTCGGCGGCGTGCCCTACCAGTTTACCGGCAACGTCAGCACCAGCCTCTTCCCCAGCGGCGGACAGGCCAGCTCTATCCTCGAAGTAGGCCAGCCCTTCGGCTCCTTCTATGGCTACAAGTTCCAGGGCATCTGGCAATCCCAGGACCAGATCACCAAGAGCGGGACCAAACAGGCCGTTCGGCCCGGCGACCCACGCTATGCCGATCTCAACGGCGATAGCAACATCACCGCGCTGGACCGCACCATTATTGGCCACGCCCTGCCGAAATTCACCTATGGCTTCACCAGCGATCTCACCGTCGGCCGCTTCAATCTCTATGTCCTTATCCAGGGCGTCTACGGCGACAATATACTCAACGAGAACAAGATCGAAATGGAGAACGGCACCACCACCGACAACAAGTTCGCCTACGTCGCCAATGACAGCTGGACAGCAGGCTCCAACAACAACCGGCTGGGCAGCATCGTCAGCACCGAACGCCGCGGTCTGGGCGTCACCAGCGATCTCATGGAGGACGGCAGCTTTATGCGAATAAAAACGGTCACCCTGTCCTATGAGCTCCCCCTGGCAAAGCTCACGAGCGTGTTCAAGTCGGCCAGCATCTACGTCACCGGTCAAAACCTGATCACCCTGACCCACTATTCCGGTTATGACCCGGAAGTGAATTCCTATCCCAACTCCACCGGCAATTATACCTCACTAAACACCGATTACAATCCCTACCCCAATATCAGGACCTGGCTGGCCGGTGTCCGTTTTGGTTTCTAAACGATAAACACAAGAAAAACATGAAAAAGAATCTCCTCATAAAAGCTTCGGAAGCGTTATTAATTCTTTGCGGCGCTCTCCTGCTGGGCTCCTGCAAAAAGGACCTCACGGAAGTGCCCTACAGCTTCCTGACGCCCGCGAATTTTTACAAGACTGCCGCCGACGCCCAATCCGCCATCAATGGGGCACTCAGCGCCCTGCAGCCACAGGCCTATTATCAGCGCACCATCTATATCATGACCGAATGTCCCGGCGACGACCTCGCACCGCTCCTGACACAGAACCAGGAACGCATCGATATGTACAAGCTCCAGTACAACTCCGCCAACCCCGAGATCACCAACTGGTGGCAGAACAGCTACAAGCTCATCAGCCGCGCCAACGATGTGATCGCTTTCGTTCCGACCATAAACATGGACCCCGGCTCCCGCAACAATATCCTCGGCAACGCCTATTTCCTCCGCGCACTGGCCTACTTCGATCTGGTCCGCAGCTTCGGCGACGTGCCCCTCCTCCTGCGCCCCATCACCAGCCCCGGCGACAGCCTGCTGTTCCCAAAACGTACCGCTGCCGCAACCGTCTATCAGCAGGTGATCTCCGACCTCAAATTCGCCGAGGCCAATTGCCTTTCTGAAACCAAGATCGTCGCCGCCAACAAAGGCATGGTCTCCTCCGGCGCCGCTTCAGCCATGCTGGCCCGCGTCTATCTCCAACGCGCCAGCTCGCAATACGCCGATCCCGCCGACAACCAAAATGCCCTTAACGAGTGCAATACCGTCATCAACTCCAACGTCTATGCCCTCATGCCGAATTACTCCGATGTCTTCAACTGGACCAAAAAGTATTACCCCACCCAGTCCGAAGTCATCTTCGCCGTACAGTTCGGCTCCAACGGCAGCGGTACTACCCAGAACATCACCATACGCATGTTCACCCCGCTGGCGCTTAGCGGCTCCGGCTCCTTCGTCGCCAACGTAAATTTCTATAACAACGGCTATCCCTGGTATGACAGCGTCCGCAAGAACTGGAACCTGGCCGACACCGCCGGCGGTGTAGTCGTGGCGCCCTACATCCATAAATACCGGGACCCCACCTGGGTGCTCGGCTCCAATAACTCCCAGATGAACTGGATCGTCCTCCGTTATGCCGACGTGCTGGAAATGCAGTCCGAAGCCATGAACAACCTGACCCCCACCGACCCAGGCAAGTTCGCCGGCGTCAACCAGGTTCTAACCCGCGCCGGCATCCCGGCTCAATACCAGTATAGCTTTACCAACGTCGCCTCGCAAAGCGATTTCACCGACACCCTCGTGAAAGAACGCGCCCGGGAGCTTTGTATCGAAGGCCACCGCCGCTGGGACCTCATCCGCCTCGGAGCCTATAAGACCGTGGAAGCAGGGATCGGCATGACGCTGCAGGATAATTTTTACCTCATGCCCATCCCACAGACCGAAATGGACGCCAACCCCAACCTGACCCAAAATCCAGGATTCTAAAATCGTTTGCTATGAGACCTCAATTGCTTAAAGTTTCCAGGGAGCCCGGACATTCTTTCAGCGTGCGACGCGATCTTGTACCATATAGCAACAATAAATGGTATTTTCATCCGGAAGTGGAGCTCATCCACTTCCAGCAAGGTTCAGGCACCCAGTTCGTGGGCGACAGCATCCAGCGGTTCAAAGCCGGGGATGTTGTTCTGGTGGGCGCCAACCTTCCCCATTGCTGGCGGTTTGATGACTCAGCTGCCGATGACTGCCCGGTCACCAGCCGTCTTCCCGCAGGCCTGTCCATTCCCGGCATGCATGCCCCCATTGACGTCCGCGTCGCACACTTCCCGGAAAACTCCTTCGGCGATGCCTTCCTCCATCTCCCGGAGAACACCCGGCTAAAGTCCTTATTGGCCAATGCCAAAAGAGGCTTACAGGTTCATGGCGAAGCCCGCTACAGGACCGGCGACCTGCTGGAACGCCTCCTGAACGCCGAAGGCATGTCTCGCATCCTCCTCCTCATGGAAACCCTGCATGTCCTGGCCTGCTCCGACGAACTGCAGCCACTCGCTTCCCCGGGCTTCCGGCACGCCCCCGCGACAACCGGATACAACCGCATCGACCTGGTCTACCACTATAGCCATTGCCATTTCGCGCGTACCATCCCGCTGGAAGAGATCGCCGCCGTGGCCCATATCAGCCCCAACTCCTTCTGCCGCTTCTTTAAATCCCACGCCCATAAGACCTATTCCCGCTTCCTCCTGGAGCTGCGTGTAGGCCACGCCTGTAAGCTCCTTATCGAAAATAGCGGTAGCATCAAACAGATCTGCTACGAAAGCGGATTTAATAATTTCACCAGTTTCTATAAATATTTTAAATTGATCACCGGCAAGAGTCCTGTCGGCTATCAAAAAGATTTTATGGCCAGCCCCTCCTGCCCTCCGCTCCTGCAAAAAATACACGCATGAAACCAATACGCTGGATTCTTATCCTTTTAACTACACCGCTGGCACTTTACGCACAAGCCCAATCGCATTCTCTCGTAAAGCTCTGGGAGACCGACACCGTCGTCGCAGTCCCCGAATCCGTCCTCCCGGACGCGACCCATTCTTTTCTCTTCGTCTCCCTCATAGACGGCGGTCCTTGGGACGTGGACGGCAAGGGCGGCGTGGGTAAGCTCAGCCTCGACGGCAAGCGCTATACCCCCGACTGGATCACAGGACTCAATGCACCAAAAGGCCTGGGGCGCTATAAGGACCGTCTCTATGTCGCCGACGTCAGCGAGGTCGTGGTCATGGATATCGCAAAAGGAAAGATCGAAAAGAAGATCGGCATCGCCGGAGCCACCGGCCTGAACGATATCACCGTCGACGCCACAGGCATCGTCTACGTATCCGATTCAAAAGCCGGTAGGGTCTATCGCATTCAGAACGATATCCCCACCCTTTACATGGACGATCTGCCCGGCGCCAACGGACTAAAAGCGACAAAAGACGGTCTCTATATCCTCGCAAAAAAGGCCGTCCTCCTTGCCGACGCATCTAAGAAGCTGCGGACCATCACGGACCTGCCCAACGGCGGCGACGGCATCGAAGAAGTGGGTAACGGCGACCTCATCGTGAGCGAATGGGTGGGTTATGTTTACTATGTATACGCCGACGGCCGCAAAGAGCAGCTCCTCGATACCCACCTTCAGAAAAAGAACACCGCCGACATCCAGTACGATCCCGCGACAAAGATTCTGTATATCCCCGGATTCAACGCAAAGACCGTCTCCGCCTGGCGCCTCGCCTCATCACCGTCCACTCTCCTCTGGGACAGCCACCGCCTCAACACCTGGCGGGAAAAGGCGCTGGCCGGCGACACCACCGCCCTGCGGCTCATCACCCGCCTCCGCGGCCAGGCAGACAGGCTGCTCGCCCTTGCCCCCCTCTCCGTGATGGACAAAGGTCTCACCCCACCCAGCGGGAGCAGGCACGACTACATGAGCCAGGCGCCCTATTTCTGGTACGACAGCTCCAAGCCCAACGGCCTTCCCTACCTTCGCCGCGACGGACAACGCAACCCAGAGATCAACAAGATCACCGATCATGAGAGCCTGGGCGAGTTGGGCAGCAGGGTCCACACCCTCGCTCTCGCCTGGAAGCTCACCGGCGATAACCGCTACGCAGAAAAAGCATCCCTGCTCCTGCACCGCTGGTTCCTCGACGATAGCAGCAGGATGAACCCCAATCTCGATTACGGTCAGGGCATCCCTGGCATCAATACCGGGCGCGGCATCGGCATCATCGAGACAATTCCCCTCATCAGCATCGCCGACGGCGCCATCCTGTTGGAAGCCAGCCCGGCCTGGACAGCCACCGATGCCAAAGCCCTCCGCTCCTGGTACACCCAATACCTCCACTGGATGCTCACCAGCACCAACGGACTGGAAGAGCACCGCGCGGCCAACAACCACGGCACCTGGTGGCTCGCTCAGGCCACAGACTTCGCCCTTTTTACCGGCGAAACCGCCACTGCCAGACAGCTGGCCGAAGAAGGCAAGGCCAAGATGGACCACCAGATCGAAGCCGACGGGAAAATGCCCGAAGAGCTGGCCCGCACCAACGGCCTCGGCTATAGCACCTATAACCTGCAGGCCTTCTTCACTCTTTCTACCATCGCCAGCCACACCGGCATAGACCTCTGGACTTACAACAACCAACAGCACGGCGGCCTCCGCGCAGCTTTCAACTGGCTCCTGCCCTATGCCCTCGACCAAAAGAAATGGGAATACCAGCAGATCTCCCCCTATAACAAAGATGAGATCTATGCGCTCCTGCTGCAGGCTTACACCGTCTACGCCGACCGCCAATACCTCTCCGACGCACACCTGATCCATCTCGATGGCGGCAGCCCGGTGACGGAGATCTCTTGGGGTTTATGAGTATCTTTCCTACTCTCCCCCCGATATCCTTTGTACTATTATCCAATCTTTGTATCTTCTCTTTACCAAATGCTTCCCCTCTGATCCTGCTTATTCACTAATCTAATTCGCTAATCATGAAACAACATCTACTCCGCATCGCGGCCATGGCTTTGCTATCGGCTGCTCTCTCTCCATTTTCCTCCTACGCACAGATCAAAGGCGACCCGGCCTTCGCCGGACCATCCGCCCAGCCCGGCATCCAAAAATCTACCTCCACCCTGAGCCCCGACCTGCAGCAGCTGGCCGCCTCACCCACGATGGTAAAAGCGAAGATAGCCGCCGCCGTCACCCGGCCCGCCCCCACCGCCGGCAAGCCCGTGGTCAGCACCAGCAGCTTCGCCCGCTTCATGCAGATCAAAGGGGATAAGGTCGTCCTGGACATCACCGTAAAGGCGGACATCGCTTCCGCAAGATCCGAGCTGCAGCACCTGGGCGCCACTGTCGCCGATGATATAGGCGATCTCGTCTTCCTGGAGCTTGGTACTGATCGCGACATAGACGAGGCCCGA
>JAMFRX010000805.1 GCA_026224995.1 Puia dinghuensis | reverse complement strand
TCCTCCTGACAACCCACTCCATGGAAGAGACCGAATCGGTCTGCGACCGCATCGCCATCATCGACCACGGCCAGATCATCACCATCGACACCCCCCAGGCCATCGTCGAAACCAACCGCGACCTCCCCGAGGTCATCAGCGCCTCCCGAAAAGGCCGCATAACCCTGGAAGATGTTTTCATCGGCCTCACCGGCGCCGCAGTAAGATCTTAACCAACAAAAAAAATCAATCGTATGTCGTCCACCATAACTTCCCCTGCTACACGCACACCCGTCGAGAGCCTTTCACGCCCCGCCGTGAACCTGCCCTCGTCCTCCACCGTTTTCTCGACCCTCCTCCGGGCCGACCTCACCACGCAATGGCGTAACCGCCGCGCCAGCCTACTCGTCATCCTGATCCCGGCCGTCATCCTCATCAGCTGGAAAGGCCTCATAGAAAGGATCGGCGCTGCGTCAGTGCTCGCCAATTGTATTACCGTCGGACTCAATGCCATCGGCCTCATGGGCTATACCAACTCCATCGCCCGCGACCGCGATAAAGGCATCTTCCAACGTCTCCGCATCACCCCCGCCCCCCGCTGGACGATCATGGCCAGCCGCCTAACGGTTCAGCTGCTGATGATCGCCATCACAACCACCATTCTTTTTATCGTCGGCTACCAGGCCGATCATATCATCATGAAACCAAATGGCTACGCCCTGACTTTCTTAACCGCCATCGTCGGAGGTGCCGTCTACCTTAGCCTGGGCCAGGTGATCGTCGGACTCATCCGCAACGCAGAGACCGTCAACGTGGTTACCCGCCTCGTGTATTTCTTCTTTATCATGATCGGCATGTTCGCTTCCCTGAATATGCTCGGCGATATGGTCGGCAATGTCTCCAGATGGTCTCCCTACGGCACCGTCCAACGCATCCTCGCCAATTCGCTCAATCCTGCCGCCTGGTCATCGACCACCTCCTGGGCACTCCTGACAACCGTTGGCTACACCATCGTCTTTTCTTATTTCGGTATCCGCTGGTTCCGCTGGCAAAGCGCTAAATAGATAGCCTGCATCACTCACTTCTTAAGCTCCTTGCCGGATTGCTGAGCGCTGCCCTTATCGCCTGATAGCTCACCGTGATCACCGCTATACCCACCGAAAGCACCGCCGCTAACGCGAATACCCACCAGTGGATATCCACCCGGTAGCTATATTCCTGCAGCCACCTGTGCATCGCGTACCACGCCACCGGCGCGGCAAGCAGGAATGAAACCAGCACCAGCTTCAGAAAATCCTTGGACAGCAAGGTCGCCAACCCTGCCACCGATGCCCCCAACACCTTCCGCACACCTATCTCTTTTACCCGGTTCTCCGCCATATAGGTGGCGAGCCCAAACAGACCAAGACAGGAGATAAAAACCGTAAGCGCGGCAAATAGCCCCGCCAGGGTCCCCGTCCGCTTCTCGTCGTCAAATTTCTGGGCATATTCCTCGTCGACAAAATGATACTCGAAAGGATAGTCAGGATTATACCGCTTGAAGATGGCTTCGGCCTTGCGGAGATTGGCCTCCGTCAGATTCTTATTGTTGAGCCGGATATGCATCGTGCTGAACCAGCCATCATGCGACCCACGCACCACCATCGGCCGGATCGGCTCATAGGGCGACTCGATGATGAAATCCTTTACCACGCCTATCACATGGAAATGGACGGTATCGTCGGTGATCACCTGGCCTATCGGCTCCTTGAAATGCATGGCCTTCACTGAGGCTTCATTCAGGATGATACCCGCTGAATCCGTTGGGTATTGTACCGGGTCGAAGTCCCGGCCCTGCACCAGCTGCAGTCCGGTAGTTCCCGTAAAATCTCTATCCGCGCACGACTGCAGGAAGTCCGTCTTATCGCCGGGGTCCTTCCCCTGCCACACAAAACCCCAGGTATCGCTGTAGTTTTCGGTCACCGGCGAGCTCGTCTTGCAAACGGAGACGGCTGTCCCCGACCGTAACAGCTCCTGCCGCACCAGCTCATAGTTTTTCTGCAGGTTCCCCGTCAGGAAATGATAGACCAGGTTGCCCTGGTCATACCCGCTCTGCCGCTCCCGCGCATGATCGATCTGCTGCTTCACGATGATCGTACAAATGATAAGGACAATGGCAAAGGTGAACTGCAGCACTACCAGCACTTTTCGCGGCGTCACCAAGGCATTCGCCGCCTTGAAGGTCCCCTTCAGCACTTTCACCGGCTGGAAAGAGGACAAAAAGAAAGCCGGATAGCTCCCGGCCAGCAGGCCGGTGAAGATGATGAATACCACCGCACTCACCCAGAACCCTATGCTGCTAAAAGGTATGTACAGGTGCTTCTGCGTTAGCTGGTTGAAACCCGGCAGGCTCAACGCCACGATCCCCACCGCCAGCAGGGCCGCCAGGAAAGACAGCAGGATGGATTCGCCGATAAACTGGCTGATCAGCTTACCCCGCGGCGCGCCTACCACCTTCCTGATCCCTACCTCCTTCGCCCGCCGCTCGCTCCTCGCCGTGCTGAGGTTCATAAAGTTGATACAGGCGATCAGCAGGATGAACCCCGCGACGATGCCGAAAAGCCGCACGAACACGATGCGTCCGCCCGTCTCCGCCGCCCCCTCGAAATTGGAATAGAGCCTCCACCGGCTCATAGGGTATAAGAACATTTCCCAGTGCTTCTCGGAGCTATCGTACCGCCGCTTGTAATCCAGCAGCTTAGGCGCTATGGAGGCCAGGCTGGCATTGGGTTTCAGCAGGACATAGGTCCGCGTCGAATTATTCCCCCATTGGTCGTCGTCGTCGCCGCTCCGGCGCACCGCCATCCAGGGCAGCAGGTATTTAAAGTTGAACCGGGTATTGAGGGGCGGATCTTTCAGGATGCCCGTGACCTGGTAGTTGTCCTTGTCGTCGAGCCGGATCACCTTCCCCATCGCATCGGCCTTGCCGAACAGGCTCGCAGCCAGGCTCTGCGTCAGCACAATGCTATGCCCATCATTCAGCGCCGTCCGCTCATCGCCCTCCAGCATGGGAAAGCTGAATACCTGCAGGAAGATGGAATCAACCGCAGCGCCGCCGACCATCAGCCGTTTTTCACCTACGCTAAACAGCCGGTCCCGATTCCAGTCCACCCGAACCGCATGCTCCACCTCGGGCATATCCCGCTGCATGGCGGCCGCCAATACCTTCGGCGTCGTATGCCAGGAATGCAGGGCCCCGCTGAAGGTCGCCCGGTTCCACATCTCATAGATCCTGTCCTTCTTCACATGGAAATCGTCATACCCTATCTCATTCTGCATCCAAAGCAGGATCAGGATGGCGCTGGCCATCCCGATCGCCAGACCCAGGATATTGATAGCGGAAAAACCCTTATTCTTCCAAAGATTCCGGAAAGCGACTTTCAGATAGTTCTTGAACATGGGAAAAGCAGTTTCCCTAGGGACGGCCGAGGGCGGAAAATGTTGCACAATCCTAACAAAATCATCACAATTCCTCCTTTAACAAACCCTTGGACCCCTTCTTACGTTAATTTAGATAGCTAAAAAACTGTAAGCATGAAATATCCCGTTCTGGCAATAGCCCTCCTTTTCTCCCTTTATGCCCTGCCCGCGGCAGCGCAATCCAGTAAATACCCCGATCCCCCCGTGGCCTCGGCTAAAACCAAATACCCGATGATCCTGACGGCAGACCAGTGGAAGGCCCGCCTCACATCCGACCAGTATTATATCCTCCGGGAACAGGGTACCGAAAGGGCTTTCACCGGCAAGTACGACCACTTTTATCAGAAAGGAACATATTATTCCGCTGCCACCCTGCAGCCGCTGTTCAGCTCGGACGCCAAGTTCGATTCCCATACCGGCTGGCCTAGCTTCTTCGCCCCCATCAACCCCGACGCGGTACGACTCGTAAAAGATAACAGCGATGGCATGGAACGGGTGGAGGTCGTAGACAGCAAGAGCGGCTCCCACCTTGGTCATGTCTTCGACGACGGCCCTTCACCAACCGGCAAACGCTATTGTATGAACTCCGCAGCGCTTATCTTCGTTCCGGAAGGCGGCCAACCGCCCATGAGCTCAAAAACCAATTAATTGAAAGTATGAAAAGAACACTCTTCACCTTCGGCATCGTCTTCCTCCTGGCCGCCTGCGGTCAGACCCAGCCGGTAAATATTCCCACAAAGACCTCCGACAAACCTGCCCCCAACGAAGCCGTAGCCGACTTTTCCGAGGGCTGCTTCTGGCACGCGGAGATCGTTTTCCAAAGCCTCGTCGGCGTCCGCGACGCCGTATCCGGCTATGCCGGCGGCACGGACAAACATCCGGATTACGAAAAGGTCTGCTCCGGCACTACCGGCCACGCCGAAACCGTCCAGGTCTATTACGACCCCGCTAAGATCTCCTACGCGACCCTCGTGGCAGCCTTCTTTGCTTCCATGGACCCAACGGAGCTCAACCGCCAGGGCCCCGACGAAGGCACTCAATACCGGTCCATCGCCTTCTATCGCAACGATCAGGAAAAAAAGATCATCGACGACGAGATCGCCCGCATCTCCGCCAGGTATCCCAGGAAGATCGTCACCCAGGAAGTGCCCTTCACCACCTTTTACGCAGCGGAAGACTATCACCAGGAATACATCAAGAACCATCCCGACAATCCTTACGTTGCACACGTATCGATCCCGGACTGGCTGGAATTTAAAAAAGACTATCAGAAAACCTTTAACTTTAAATAGGGGCGCGTCAGCGCCCCTTTCTATTTCTTTACCAGCCGATTCCGTAGTCTTCCCCATTATTGCTGCTGCCGCCCCATAACGTCCCATGCTTCTCATCCAGGTAGATGGCGTTGATCGGCCCGCTTGTCCTGTCCCCATATGTAGTAAAATAGCCCATCTTCCGCAGGTCCTGCCGCACATACGGCGGCGTCACATTGCCCAGCAGGATATGACCCGGCCGCGGCCTGCGGTCTTCCAGCCGCTCCCCGCCCAGCGACAGCCACAGCTGATCCGAGTTGATATTCGGCGCTTCCGTCGCCTCCTGCACCGTCATCCCGAATTCGACCATGTCGAGAAAGAATTGCACCAGGTTCTGATCCTGCGTATCGCCACCCTGTACGCTAAAGCACAGGTAAGGCTTGCCATCCTTCAACGCCATGCTCGGCGTCAGCGTGACCCGCGGCCGCTTCCTCGGCGCCACTACATTGAACGGGTCGATAATGGAGTCCAGCACAAAGCTCTGCATCCGCTGGCTCATCCCCACCCCCGTATGACCGGCGATACAGGCCGGCGTCCAGCCGCCGCTCGGCGTCACCGAGATCACCCAGCCATCCTTATCCGCCGCTTCGATGCTCGTCGTACCCCGCCAAAGTCGGTCATGATACAACGCTTCATTCACCGCCCCGCCGGCATCGGTGTGATCGAAGGCCAGGTCATTGACCGCAGGCTCCGTCTCCGTCGTCGCATTCATCGCCCCACCCGTGCTGGGTGCTCCATTGCCACCCCGCACCGGCGTCCCATAGGTCTGTGCCCGCTGCTTCAGCAGCTCGGTGAACGGGTTGGTCCTGCCCTCGAAAGGATAAGGATCGCCCGGCGCCGCCTGCCCATCATTATGATCGAAGCTGATCAGTTTGGCCCGCTCCTTCGCATATTCCTTGCTCAGCAAACCCTTCATCGGCTGACCGGTCACGACATTCGGGTCGCCATAATAAAAATCCCTATCGGCAAAAGCAAGGTTCATCGCCTGGTAGATCGTATGGATATATTTGCTGCTGTTGAAGCCCATTCCCTTCAGATCGAAGTTCTCCAGGATGTTCAGCGTCTGCAGCATCGCAGGCCCCTGCGTCCATTGCTGCAGCTTATAGACCTCGATCCCCCTGTAGTTCGTATGCATCGGCTCTTCCTCCACCGGCTTCCACGCCGCCAGGTCCTCCATCGTGATCAGCCCGCCCTGCTCCTGGCAGCCCCGAACGAACTCCTGGGCGATATCTCCTTTATAAAAGCGGTCATAGGCAGCCCAGATGGCTTCCTCCCGCGTCTTCTTGTGCTTAAGCGCATCCTGCTCGGCCTCCACCATCTTCGTGAGCGTCGCCAGCAGGTCCTTTTGCACAAACACTTCACCGGCTTCCGGCGCCTCCCGCTTCTGCCCCAGGTGGGGCAGGAACAAGGCCTTGCTATACGGCCAATCCTTCAGCCGCCGCTTCTGCCCTTCAAAGCTATTCGCCGTCTGCGCCTCTATCGCATACCCCTTCGCCATTTCCATGGCCGGCGCCAGCACTTCCTTCAGGCTCATCGTCCCATACTTGGCAAGCATAAGGCAAAGGCCGCCCGGCGTGCCCGGCGTCACAGCCGCCAACGGACCATACTCCGGCGGAAAATTATATCCCTTCCCCTTGAAAAAAGCCGGCGTAGCCCCCGTCGGCGCATAGCCCAGCGCAGCAATGGAGATCACCTTCCCCGTCTTCGGGTTGTAGATCACCGCCTGCGTCTCGCCGCCCCAGCTCAGCACGTCCCACATCGTACAGACCGCCGCCAGCATCCCACAGGCAGCATCTATCGCATTGCCCCCCTTCTGGAAGATCTGCGCCCCGGCCTCGGCAGCCAGCGGCTTGCCCGTCACGGCCATCCAATGATTGCCATGCAACGGCGGCTTCTCCGTTTGGGCCTGCCCGGATAATGACAGCAGCAACAGCGCCGCCCATCCCATCCTACTTGTTCGTGTCGACATCTTTTAGAAATTTTATGAGTCCTGGAAAATAATGTTCCTGATCGTCCCACATATCGCAATGACTGCCTTCGGGGCAATACACATAGCTGCCTTGCTTCACCTGCTTGCTCATCCACTCCATATACTTCGGGTCCATCGTATCGAACTCCCCGCCGATGGTGAGCGTAGGCACCGTGATCCTGGCCAGGTCCTTCGAGCGGTCCCAGGTGATCAGCCGCCCTCCCGTCTTGAACTCACTGGGCCCTTGCATCGTCACATAGATGCCATCGCTGATGTGCTTAAAGCACCTGGACAATGGCTCAGGCCATTCCGCCAGCCGGCAAAGATGCTGCTTGTAGTACTCGCTGAAGACCAGCGCCTGATAAACACTGTCCTTGTACTTACCCTTGTCCTCATATGACCGCAAGCTGTCGACCAGCGATTTCCGCATCTTGCTCCGGAGCACGCCATTGTATTTTTCGTATTCCGGCATGCTCGCCATCATATTGGATATGATAAGCCCCTTTAAATTGCTCTGGTATTTCAGGGCATACTCCATCGCCAGGATACCTCCCCAGCTATGACCAAGCAGATAAAAATTGTCCTTGTTGAGTCCCAGGGCCTGGCGCACCTGCTCCACCTCCTCTACAAAATGCTCCGTCGTCCACAGACTACTGTCATTCGGCTGATCGCTGTAATGCGAATCCAGCTGATCGTAATAGATGAATTCTATCCCCTCTTTGGGCAGGAAGTTCTCATAGCATTCGAAGTATTCATGCGTGGCGCCCGGACCGCCATGTAACAACAGCAGCTTTATCCGCGGATTGCTCCCGAAACGCTTGGTCCACACATGAAATTTCCCCTTGGGCGTTGTAATCTCCACCATCCGCACATTGCCGCTCTGGGCTCCGGAGTCCTGGGTGGCGAAATACTCCGCCAGGCCCGGCCCTTTCACCGGCTGGCCACAGCGCGCCAGGCAAATCAATACTACTGCAAGTAAAAAGCAATATCTCATAAGACTAATTTTTTACGTAGTGGAGAGGATGATCAAAATCTGCTTAGCTTCTGTCAAAATCAGGCAAGTAGGCTCGCCGGTTCAATTTAATAAAAATCTTACATTCACCTTTCCAAATAATTGATCACTTATGGAAAAGGTCTTCCGCCTTCCGCTACTCTTGTTTGCCCTCCTCTTGGCCACCGGCTTTTCCGCCGCCTTCGCGCAGCGACCCTCCATGGCCCCGCTCAACCTGCCGGATTCTGCCGAAGTGGATTATGATCTCAAGGGTTTTACCTTCACCAGCGGCGAGACCCTTCCCGACCTCCGGCTGCACTATACGACCTTCGGCAAACCCGTGAAAGACAAGAACGGAAAGGTGATCAACGCCATTTATATCATGCACGGCACCACGGGGAACAGCCATAATTTCGTCAACCAGGGATTCGGCGGCCACCTTTTCGAACCCGGTCAGTCGCTCGATGCTACCAAATACTTCATCATCCTGCCCGATGGCATCGGCCACGGAAAGTCCAGCAAGCCCAGCGACGGCCTGCACATGAAATTCCCGAAATATACCTATGACGATATGGTAAAAGCGGATTATACCGTTCTCACTACGCTTATGGGTATCAATCACCTCCGCCTGATCCTTGGAACATCCATGGGCGCCATGCATTGCTGGGTCTGGGCCGAGACCTATCCCGACTTCATGGACGCCTGCATGGCCAATGCAAGCGAACCCGTAGAGATCGGCGGTCGCAACCGCATTACCCGCTACGCGGCGATCCAATGCGTCGAAGCAGACCCGGCCTGGAAAGGCGGGGACTATACCGAGCCACCGGCCGTAGGCCTGCGCGGCGCTTATACCTCCATGTTCTGGATGACCAGCAGCCCCTGGCAGCTGCAACGCAGGGTCCCCACCCGCGAAGAAGCAGAAAGATCTTATACCATGGGAGCCGAGAATTTCGTCCGGCACCAGGATGCCAATGACCTGATCTACGCCTTCGACGCCTCCCGCTTCTATAACCCCGAACCCAACCTGGGCAAGATAAAATGCACCTTCTACGCCGTCAACTCCGCCGACGACGAATGCAATCCGCCCGAAATGAATGTAATGGAACCCGCTATAAAGAAAGTGGCCAAGGGAAGATATATCCTGCTGCCGATCACCGAAAAGACATCCGGTCACGGCACCCATTCCAACCCCACCATCTGGGGCGATTACCTGAAAGAGCTATTAGCGGCCAGCTCATCTGAATAACACGACGGCAAAGCCTACCTTCCCATTGGCATTCCCGTTGACATAGATGTCATAGGGGATCACCACCTGGTCGGGAGCTACCTGCCTCGCCAGCTGGAAGTTCAGCGTATTCTTCAGCCCCCAGAAAAGAATGCCCTCGTTCGTCACCTGCTCCCCTTGAGGATCGAGCACGGTGGTGGAGGCATATATTTTTTCGCCATGCACAAAGCTGTTGTACAGGAAGACCATCCGGTCCTGCATCGGCACGATCATATAGGAAAGGTTGGGGCTGTTCAATTCCGTTACCTGCTCCTGGCTGATCATCCCGCTCCAGCAGCTGTCGGCACGGCTGGCCGGGAAGAAGTACATGCTCAGATCGCCCCTGTCATGATAGGGCGGATTGTTCGTAGAATGGTACCGCGCATAGCCGTACCGCGGCTCCGGCAGCCGAAGCCTTGGGAACGAAGGCCCCGGCTCACCATCGGGGATGTCGTTGGAGGCAAACAATAACGCCGGATCATACCCCGCGTCGTACATGTCCTCGTCATCCTCTACCTCATCCAGGTTCGACCTTCCATATTCTTTCAGCAGCAAAAATCCCCGCCCGGGGACGGCGACAAAGCTCTCTTTTACCAGGTTATCGTTCCTGATCCTCTTGCCCCCCAATGTGGTTAGCCGATAGGACGTGTCGAAGCTGAAAGCCCTCGTCACCATGGAATAATGAACGGCCTGCACATTCTTTAACGGCGCATAGTGAAAGGTCGACAGCACCCCCGCCGCCACATCCCCGCTCGCATTGTCGATCGACACGCAAACATCTTCCATGGACGCCGTCCCCGGCAGGTTGATCTCCTTGCAAACCAACGTATCCGTGGCATCAAAATGGAAAAGCAGGAAATTGTGATTCACCCTGGACGGCGCCAGCATGAGCCACTCGCCGCTATTGGCTAATTTTATCGGCCCGGTGTTGAAGTCCTCGAGGGGATAGCCCGAATAATCATCCTGGATCATCGGCTGGGACAGAAAGGGATGCTTGTATACCCGCTGACTCACCAGGTTCCAGTCCTGGTCGAATAAAAAGGCGTGCAGCCGGGGAGCGGCAGAAGACACCGACTCGAACCCCAGCAACAGGATCCGCCCGCGGTCTTGCGAACGCACGAGCATAAAGCTGTTTCCAGACTCGCTAAAGGGAAAACGCGCGACATTATGGTCTGGCCCCGACAACGCTCCGTCTGGCGCATAACGCTGAAGCCGTACTTCCACTTCTTTGTTATCGGTATTCAACAAATGCAGCCGGTCGAAATGATCGTCCGTCACTACCAGGTATTCTTTAATGGAAGAAACTACATAAGATGGATCATTGATCAGGTTGATGACGTTCATTCGCGGGTCGTATACGACGAGATTCCTTTCCTCCGAGATCCCATCGCCGCTATGGCGAATGACCCGCTTCCTGCTGATGGCCGACACCCAAAAATAATCCCCTACTTTCCCCAGCATCTCCTGCCGTAAGGTGGACCGGTCGCTATAGGGTTCACAATACGAGACCTGCTGAGCGGAAAGCATGGAACAGTGCAGAAAGAGTAGTGTGTGTAGTGTTATCGTGATCCGCCATCCCATATACATCTGCTTCATTTTAAAGTTACATCTTTTTTTAATACGTTGAATTTCCACCTATGGGAAAAAAATTCCTTACCTGGGAGCAAAACCCCAATGCTCCAAATGGCGCCGATTTCGCAAGGCTACTGAAGCAAAAATGTAATACCCTCTAAATCACCAGACTAAAAAGCATTTCCAGACCCTGGGGTCGTGCCATCCCTTCCGGCACGCCAGTTGCCTATATATATTCGGTTTTTCATAGGATATTGGATTTAAAAACGGGGCTGGATTTTTATCCTGGCCCTTTTTTTTTGTATGTTTGAAAACTTAATGATCCTTATACATGCGTATCGCATTGTCCATCATTCTGGGACTCCTCCTGACCCTAGATCTTCCTGCCCTTCCCAACGTTAAAACCAGTGCCCTTCCCGCCTGGCTATATACCATCCGTCCCGATCTCCACAAGTCGCCGGCACGGGAAGACATCAGCAACGGTTATTATTATCAGCTCTACGACTTCCAAAGCAACCTCACCTGCAATACCGAATACACACATTATATCCGGACGATCGTCAACGAGTCCGGCGTCCAGAATGGCTCCGAGGTCTCCGTGACCTTCGCGCCGCAATTCCAGCAGGTCGTCTTCCACCGGATCACCATCATCCGCGACGGCGCCGTTCTGGACCGCCTGCAGCTGAACAATATCAAAGTGGTCCAGGAAGAGACGGATGCCGACGAGTTCCAATACAATGGCCTCAAACGCGCCTTCCTAACGCTAAAAGACGTACGCAAAGGCGACCAGATCGACGTCGCCTTCTCCGTAGTCGGCTTCAACCCGGTATTCGACAACCGGTATTCGGATGATTTTTCCTTCAGCATGGCTACGGCCGTCTGCAATTATTACCGGACCATCATCACCACGCCCACCCGACCGCTGCATATCCTTACGTTGAACAAGGCCCCCGGTCCCACACAGCTCCATCAGGGGAACCTGCTCCTCTATACCTGGGAAAACCCGCCGCTCAGCTCCACCGAACCTGAATCAGATGCCCCATCCTGGTATAATACCTATCCAACCGTTTACGTCACCGAATATGCCAGCTGGCAGGAGGTCGTTAATTGGGGACTCACCACCTTCAACCACTACCATTATCCACTCCCGGCAGGCCTTCAACAGAAGATTGTCGAATGGCGGACCCAGTCCAAAGGTGACAAGGATCAGTTCGCAAGCCTCGCCATCCGCTTCGTCCAGAACGAAGTCCGCTACCTCGGTCTCGAAGTAGGCGCCAACACGCATCGTCCCCACCCGCCCGCCGAAGTCTTCACCCAGCGTTTCGGCGACTGCAAGGACAAAGCGCTCCTGCTGTCCACCATCCTCCAGCAGGAAGGCATTCCAGCCTATTCGGCCCTCATCAGCACCGATACCCGCAGCCAGCTCATCACCGTCGCGCCCTCACCGGAGGCCTTCGACCACGTCATAGTAGCCATCCGCCAACCCGCCGGAAACTACCAGTTCATAGACCCTACCATCTCCAGCCAGCGGGGACGGCTGGCCGATCTCTACGTTCCCGCCTACGGCTATTCACTGGTTTTGCGGGAAGGCGAAACCGGACTCTCACCGGTGACGCCGGGCCGGATCAACGACTACGCCATCACCGAAACTCTGGATACCCGGTATTACGATACCTCCTGGTTTTCCGTCACCTCCATCTACACCGGCGGCGCCGCCGATAATATCCGCAGCATGTACGCGGAGACAAGCCAAAAAGACCTGGAACAGAACTATCGTAAATATTATGGAACGCTGTTCCAGGACATCCGGCCACAGGGTAGGATAACTTATAGCGAGGACAGTGATAAGAATATAGTAACAGTACGCAAGCATTATGCCGTCGCACAATTGTGGAATACGGACAAGAGCGGCAAGCGATCGTTTGAGTTCAGATCCAAGATACTGGAGCAGAACATTCCCGACCCAAAAGATGCCGCGGACAACGCACCCCTCAGCCTGAAGTTCCCCTTCAATGTGCACTATACCCTGGATCTGGCCCTCCCCGATGACTGGGATTTCGGCGGCGGAGAGCTCCATATCCACAATGACTCCTACCAGTTCGACTTCATCCCGGAGACTCACGGCAGCAATATGACACTGCACTACACCTTCAAAACATTACGCGACAATATCCCCGCATCCGCCATCCACCAGTATAAATCCGATTACAAGAGTATTTCCGATAAGATCTCCTTTCAGCTCTATAAGAACATCACCCCCGATGGATCGGGTCGGGAAGAACCATCCCCCGTATCATCGGCTCCGGCACCCTACTCCGTCCGGGACTGGAAGGTCTGCTGGCCGGCTATCTGGCTCACCTTCTTCTTCTCGCTGTTCTTCTCCCGCATCTTCCACTATCTCAATGTCCGCAGCGAAGAAACGGACTATGCCCCCGGCTCCGGCTATCCCCTCGGCGGCTGGATCGCCTTGCTTGGCATCAGCATCGGGACTATCCTCCTGCTTGAAGGTGTCGGAGTGCTCCTATCAAATTATTACAGCAATACGCTCTGGGCCGCTTTCGGCAAGACGGGCGGCAGCGAACTGCAATACCTGCTCCTTTCGGAACTGGCCATCCGCCTCACTTTTATCGCCTCCTCCGGCGCATTGCTGTATTGGTTTTTCAAAAAACGTGACATCTTTCCCCGCATGTTCTTCTGGTATACAGGTATCCTGTTCTCAGGCCGCCTCCTGCTCCTCGTGCTGGCTTATTCCACGCCGGCCTCCAAAGTGCTCATCAGCTACAGATCAGGCCTGATCATGGGATTCGTCTGCACCAGCATCTACGCCGTCATCTGGGTAAGCTATATGCTGCGCTCCGGGCAGGTTCGAAGCACTTTCCTCGAACCCTTTCGGGAACGCATCCGCTAACGACCCTTTACCACATTATGAATAGGCTTTAATCCCTTCAAATAAGCATATACCGCCGCCAGATCTTTCTCCCGCATTCCCGCAAATGCCAGCCACGGCATCGGCGTGTTCGTTTCACCCGGGCCTACTCGTCTCGCCACATATCCGCTGTCCGCATACTGCTTGAATTTCCGGATGAACAGCTCCTTGCTCCAGTTACCGATACCCGTCTCCTTGTCCGGAGTGATGTTCGCACTATATACCACCCCTCTGCCCGGAAGGACGAAATCCCGCCCACCCCCGAATTCCGTGCCGGCAATGACCTTGCCTTTGTTTACCATGCTGTGGCACTCCACACAGCTCGCCATGGTCACGAGATACCTGCCATAGGCTCCTGCATTGTTGCTGTCGGGCTTCGGCATCGGCTCCGCCCGGGCCGGTATCGTATTAACGATAAGGCTCAAAGGAAAATCCAGCTCCGTACGCGGCACGTCGTTGTCAATAGAGGGCAGCGTACGCAGATAGGCAATAATGCTCATGACATCTTCCTGGTTCAGCTTTCCATAGGCCGGATAATTCATCAAGGGGAACAAAGCGTGCCCGTCCTTGCTGACCCCGGTAGTTATCGCCCGGTACAGCTCCCCATCGCTCCACTTTCGAAGGGTATAGGGCGTAAGATTCGTAGCATAGATATTTCCAGGAAGGCCCTCGTCCCGGCCAAACAATTCCCCGCCTTTTCCCAAAGTCCCGGTCCTCACCGGACTGCCGAAAAAGGCGGTATCCCGACTGCTGTGACAAACTACACACCCCGCCACGCTTGTAGCGAGATATCGCCCTTGCTCTACCCGGCGGGGTGTGAGCTCAACAGTAAGGTCTACCGGCGGCCCGACATTAGGTAACCCTTTCTTTACATATAAG
>JAMFRX010000804.1 GCA_026224995.1 Puia dinghuensis | reverse complement strand
CCCCGGTCGCCTCCCAATACCCATACGCCAGCCTTATAGGATAGCACAGGCTGTCGATCTCCCACTTCCTTTCGTGAATGCCCGGCTTCATATCCGTGAGATCCGTCGCCTTCCACTCGCTGATCTTCGATCCATCTTTATAAAAGGCATTGGCATAAGGATCCCGCAGGATGCAGATCACCTGCCGGTGGATAACGCCGCGAATCAGCTGCTGCAGGTCCTTGTCCTCTTTGCAGAGACTCATATACGGCCATACCTGCGCGCTGCTGTCGCGCAGCCACATGGCATCGATATCCCCCGTGATGACATAGGTGTCCGGCTTCCCGTCGATCAAGCCGAAGTCCACCGTCGTATCCAGCGTGTTGGGAAAACAGTTCTCAAAGAGCCAGCCGATCTCCTTGTTGCCGATAGTCGTCCGCACCTCGTGGATGATCTTCTCCACCGTCGCACTCGTGAACTTCCGCTTCGCCGCCGCTACCCGCACCACAGGGAAGTCTGCGCCGACCACGTACGATGAAACGGTAGCGCCCAGAACGCTTCCACCTGTCAAAACACTGGCAGAAGCCAGCGCACTCTGTTGAAGAAATTTTCTACGTTGCATAATGCCCGCAATCTAATTTATTTTAGGCACTTTATCCCACCGGCCGCGCGTCAGAAAAAAAACAACCGCCCCGATCGCCGCCAGGAGCAATCCGAAAAGCGCAAAGATCCCCGTCGAATACCAAATGAACAACCAGATAGCGATAGACAGTATGATCGGCAGGGGATACAACCACATCTTGAATGGCAGTCCCGCGGTTCCTTTTCTTTTGCGGAGCATCACTACCCCGATCGCCTGCGCTACAAACTGAACCAGTACACGCATAGCCAGGATAGCGCTGATGACATATTTGAGCGGCACGGTCAGGCACAGGATAAACCCAACGGCGCCCATGAACAGCAATGAAATATACGGAAAGTCTTTCCGGGGATGCAGCCAGGCAAAAACAGGAAAGAATTGACCATCCGCCGCCGCCGCATAAGGGACCCGCGAATACCCGAGCAGCACCGCGAACAAGCTGCCGAAGGCGACCCACAGTATCAGCACGGCGGCCACCGCCGCGATCTTTGGTCCATAGATGGCGCGCATAAAATCCGTGACGATTGTTTTGGAATGCATCGCCTGCTGCCAGGGAATGACGCCGACGATACTCAGGTTCATGGCCAGGTAAAGCACCGTAATGCAAACGATGCTGATAAAGATGCTTCGGGGAATATTCTTGCCGGGGTCTTTGATCTCACCGCCCAAATGGCAAACATTGTAATAACCTAGGTAGCAGTAGACCGTTTTTACAGACGCCTGTCCGACCAACAGTCCAAAGGCGCCGCTAAGCATACTCTGGTTTCCGGCAGGCAGGCAGGAATAGCTCACCCTGTGATGGGTAAACCCACTAATGATGATCCAGAGGATGGTAATGATCACTCCCGCCCAGATCAGCACGCTGATCTTGCCGATCTGGCGAATATTCCGGTAAAGTAGGATGACTACGAGGATCACCACAGCGCCGCTGACCGCTTTATTTCCCCAGTAGCCGAGATCCACAAGAAAACTAAAATAATCTGCGAACCCGATAGCCGCCGAAGCGATGACCAGCGGCGCCTGCAAACAGGTCTGCCACACGAACAAAAAGGACATCAGCGGTCCGTGCTTCGGACCATAGGCTTCCTTTAAAAAATTGTAGCTGCCACCTGCCAGCGGATAGGCCGCTCCCAGCTCACTCCAGATCATGCCATCCATCAGTGCGGTAATCGCTCCAAAGACCCAGGCCCATATAAAGAGGTTGCTGCCCACAATTTGCATGACGATCGTCATCGTCACAAAAGGCCCGATGCCAACCATATCGATCATATTGATCGAGGTAGCCTGCAATAAACCAATTTCCCGCTTCATAGTCATGCTTTGGCAAACTCTCCTATCGCGGTGATCAGCCTGTCTAGGTCCTTTGTGGTGGTATAAACGTTAGGGGTTATGCGCACGCCGTGCATGTTCTCCCAGTTGACGCTGGTCACGTGTATCTTGTATTCGTTAAAGAGATAGTTGTCGAGGTCTCCTGCCGTCTTCCCTTCTATGCTGACCACTCCTATCGCGCAGCCGAAGCCCGGTTTCAGGGAAGTGTGCAGCTGAACCTTGGGGATGTCCTTGACCGCCGTCATCCAGTAGTTCTTCAGGTAGAACAGCCGTTGCTCTTTCCGTGCCGGGCCGATCATGTCATAGAAGCCGATGGCCTTTCCGATGGCCTGTTCGATAAAGAACGGCCTCGTGCCCAGGTTCTCGAACTTCCGGATATTAGGATTATTAGACCCCGGGTCAGGCGCCGCAAACAACGGCCAAAGCTTGGCAATCTTGTCTTGTTTCACATACAGCATCCCACTCCCTATGCAGGCCGCCAGCCATTTATGCAGGCTGGTACCGAAATAATCCGCCCCCAGCGACGGGATCGTATATTCGAAATGCGCAAAGCTGTGCGCCCCGTCTACCACCGTTTCGATGCCCCGCGCATGCGCCGCGTCCGCGATCTTCCGCGCCGGTACGATCTGGCCGCACCAGTTGAACACATGGGTGATATGAACGATCTTCGTCTTAGCCGTGAACGCCTTGGCATATTGCGCAGCCATATAATCGTTATCCTCGCTCGGCAGGTTCAGGTCCACCCATACCAGGCGGATGCCGTCGCGCTGCTCTCTTTGCTTCCACGCATTTATGCAATTCGGATAGTCATATTTGCAGAGCACCACTTCGTCGCCGGCCTTCAGCGGCAGCCCAAAGATCACCGTCTCCAGCGCCTCGCTCGCATTGCGCTGGATCGCGATCTCCTCGGCCGAACAGCCCGAGATCCGCGCCAGGTCCTTCCGAAGCGGCTCCCGCCCCTGGTCCAGTATCCGCCACATATAATAGCTTGGCGCCTCGTTGCTGAAATCGAGATACCGCTTCATGGCCTCCGCCACGATCTTCGGCGAAGGCGATACGCCGCCATTATTTAGATTGATCAGTTCCGGGGAGGTAGTAAAGGACTGCTGCACATAATACCAGAAATCTTCGTCTCCGGCCAGCTCCTGCGGCCCTCGCTGCTCCGCATGCGACAAGGCCTTATCCAGGTTACGGCTCCAGGCCGGCCGGGTGAGTCCCGACAAAAATGCCGTAGCGGAAAAAGTCCCCAGGGCATCCAGGAATTTGCGCCGATTAAGAGCAGTCATGTGTAGTAGTTTGTGCCTCAAGATAAGAAAAAAAAGTGGTGTACCTTCGCCAGCAAATGAAGTATTACATCATTGCCGGCGAGGCCTCCGGCGACCTGCACGGCAGCAATCTCATCACCGAGCTAAAAAGGCAGGATCGACAGGCCGATATCCGTTGCTGGGGCGGCGATCTGATGGCAGCAGCAGGCGGTCACGTGGTCAAGCACTATAAAGATCTTGCCATCATGGGCTTCGCCGAAGTGCTCATGAAGCTCCGCACCATCTTCCGCAACCTGGATTTTGCTAAACAAGATATTCTCGCATTCAAGCCCGATGCCCTCATCCTCATCGACTATCCCGGCATGAACCTTCGCATCGCCAAATGGGCCCGCCAGCAGGGTCTGCGCATCATCTATTATATCTCCCCACAGGTATGGGCCTGGAAAGAAGGCCGCGTCCGCCAGATCCGTGAGAACGTGGACAAGATGCTAGTCATCCTGCCTTTCGAACAAGCCTTTTATAAAAAATGGAACTACAATGTGGAATACGTCGGCCACCCGCTGGTAGAGGTCATCGACCAGGTCCGCGCCAATGCCCTAAACAGCCCGACTGCCGTCCCTGCTTCCTCCCAGGCCGGCTCCTTGCCCGCTCTTGGCAGGCCCTTGCCCGCTTCCCAATTCTCCAAGCCCGTGATCGCCCTCCTCCCCGGCAGCCGCCGCCAGGAGATCCTCAAGAAGCTCCCCGTCATGCTCAAAGTCAGCACGGACTTCCCCGACTACCAATTCGTGGTCGCTCAGGCCCCCGGCCAGGACGAGTCCTTCTACCAGGAGCTCCTGACCCCCT
>JAMFRX010000803.1 GCA_026224995.1 Puia dinghuensis | reverse complement strand
AACGGATCGTAGGTCTTCACCAGCGCGCCGTTCACATGCAGGGTATCGACCTTGGGACCCCAGGAATACGAGTTTATATTCCCTTCGATATTCCCGTTGGTATAAACCCCGTTCACGCCCTGGCCCCATTGTTTTTGCAATTCAGGCAGGTTGGCCTTGATAGTGGAATAGCTGCTGCTGACAGATACGGTAGGCTTCCCGCTCCGGTTCCCGTAATTCCCGTTCTTTGTAGTGATCATCACAACACCCCGGGAACCGCTGGATCCATAAAGCGCAGTGGCAGCGCCACCCTTGAGCACCGTAATATTTTCTACGATATTCGGATCGATATCGATCCCGTGGTCGGATGAGCCGCACCCAGTGCCGTCACGACTACTTCGCTAAGGCTGGCATCGGTCTGTTTAAGTGAAATGGTAAGATTAGTGGCATCGCCTGCCGTGAATTCCTGCGCCTGGAAACCGATACCGCTGACGGTAAGCACGGTCTTGGGTGTTACATTGAGCTTGAACATCCCGTTGGCATCCGTGCTGGTCCCTTTGATCCTGATGGTAGCACCAGGGACCGGCGACCCGTTAGGGTCAGTAATCGTTCTTGTAACCGCTTTTGTCTGTGCAAATGCCAATATAGTTAATACCAGCATAGGTAATAACATAAGAATTCTTCTCATGTGTGTAGTTTTGGTGATTTAGTTGGAAAAAGTGGTGTAATACAATGAATTAGATGACAATAAAAGTTTTAATCATGTGACTTGTGGGTTTTGAAATGAAGACAGCAAAACATATAATAATGCTGCAATATGATATGTGTTAATTCTTAGTTAAACAAATTTAAGGCTTTTTGTTAAAATGAGATTAAAAAAGGCTGCCTTTTTACGGGCAGCCTTTAAATGATATCCGGCAGGATCAACACATGGTAGTTACATAGATATCGGAAATGCATCGAGTTTTCATAAGCCGGATGATCTTTCTTCAGGATATTGGCAATCTTTCATAAGGATATTGGATAACTGTATCAATGACGGATATTGGATTTCAACTGCACCAAAGATGCGGCTATTCATCCTTCCGTAATAGCTTTATAGCCTGTATCCTACAGGATTTAGCGATCACCTTACCCGATTTTAAAGGAAACACTTAGTCGTCGTAACAGTCCCATATGGGAATTCGTAGATCTACTGGGGAATTTTTTCCATATTTCTTAGTTCAGCACCATCCCTATGGAATCATGCAGCTGGGATTTGGTGAACGGCTTGCTCAGGAACTTATCCGCCCCCGTTGCCAGCGCCGCATCTTCCGCCGCGGGATCTACCCCCGAGATCATGATGATCTTGACGTCCGGATACTTGCGTTTGAGATAGCTGATGAAATCGATACCCAGTCCATCGGGAAGCCGGTTGTCCAAAAGGACCAGTGAAGGCTGCTCTTTTTCCAGGAAATCTTTCGCGTCGCACAGATTATGGACATGGTCTACGACCATCTTCTTTCCATCCAGCAGAAGTTCCAGCAGCAGAGCCATATCCCCTTCGTCTTCCACTACCAGGATCTTCGTAACGTTGTTATTAGCCTTAGCAGTCATCGTCTTTGTTTTCTTGATATTTACAATTCTTGTGCCAGTGCACCGGCAAAAATTTCTTAATTTCCCCGCTACATAAATGATACAGCATGCCGGATAAACAGGAATTGCCACCCATTGACGCGGACTTCTACCACCTCGATCTTCTCCTCACAGCCGAACAGCGGGCCCTCCAGCTAAAGGTCCGCGCTTTCATGGAGTCGGAGATCAAGCCCCTGGTCAACCGCTACTGGCTTAAAGGCGAATTCCCGCACGAGATCATACCCCGGCTGGCCTCCTTGAATATCTGTGGCGTTACCTACGAGGGCTATGGCTGCCCCCACCTTCCCTTCCTCATGGAAGGGGTGCTCACCATGGAGATAGCAAGGGTGGATGCCAGCATCGCGACCTTCTTCGGTGTCCAGAGCGGTCTGGCCATGGGGTCCATTTACCTGCTAGGGTCCGAGGCCCAGAAACAGGAATGGCTGCCGCGCCTTCAGTCCTTCCAGGCCATCGGCGCTTTCGGCCTTACCGAGCCCGAAGTGGGTTCCGGCGCTGCCGGCGGCCTCACGACCACCGCCCGGCGGCAAGGCGACACCTGGGTCCTCAACGGACAAAAAAAATGGATCGGCAATGCCACTTTCGCCGATGTCATCGTCATCTGGGCCCGCGACCTGGAAGACGGCCAGGTAAAAGGCTTCCTGGTCCGTAAGGACGCGCCTGGCGTCGACGTGGAAAAGATAGAGGACAAGATGGCCCTGCGCATCGTACAGAACGGGCTCATCACGCTCCGCGAATGCTCCGTTCCCGAAGCCGACCGCCTGCAAAACGCCCATTCCTTTAAAGATACGGCCCGTGTCCTCCGCATGACAAGGGCCGGTGTGGCCTGGGAAGCCGTGGGCTGCGCCCGCGGCGCCTACGAAAGCGCCCTGGCCTATACCCGCCAGCGCAAGCAGTTTGGCAAGCCTATAGCCGCTTTCCAGCTTATCCAGAATCACCTGGTGGAGATGCTGTCCAATCTCACCGCCATGCAGACCATGGTCTTCCGGCTATCGCAGCTGCAGGACCTGGGTAAGCTCACCGACGAGCACGCCTCCCTGGCCAAGGTCTTCTGCACCCTGCGTACCCGAGACGTCGTCAGCCGCGCCCGCGAGGTCATGGGCGGCAACGGCATCCTGCTGCAATATGACGTCGCCCGCTTCGTCGCCGATGCGGAAGCTATCTACAGCTACGAAGGGACAAAAGAGATCAACAGCCTCATAGTAGGCCGTGCCATCACAGGCTTCAGCGCCTTCGTATAAATTTTCATCCCATCGGGGAGTTGTTTTTTTTACTATCTTTATTCTTCGATGACCGCATTCAAAAAAGGAAACATGTTAGTATGTAAAGCTGTCCTGCTTGCAGGATACTTCTTCCTTTTTGCCAGCCAGTTCAACTACCGCTATTTCTCCGTCGCCAATTTCTTCGTATACGGTAACAGCGCCGCCGCCGGCCAGCACGTCCATGCTTCTTCCGCCGCTCAGCAGCCTTTCCTTACACACAATGCCCGGCCTGTATCTTTTCATGATAACGCCCAACGGCCATCACATCTTGGCATCGACAAACGATTCCAGGTCCGGGACGGGATCAGGGTGCCGCAGATCCGCGCGCCCGGATTGCCTTCCTATACGCTCGCCAGGCCCCGTTTTTACTCTTCGCTACCCGTTTACTCCACTTCTGACCTCCCTACCAACGCCCTTCGCGGCCCTCCCTGCGCCTGATCCAGGTTGCTTGCCTTCCCTTGATTCTCGTAAGGGTCTCGTGACTGACCACGGGTTAGGCTTTTCTCATCTCAAAAAATAATTATGATGGCTGATTCGTGCAAAAGCACGGCAGGCTTGCTCATGGGGATCATCCTCCTCGTGGCGACGGCCTGCCCTGTCCTGGCACAAAGGACAACTATTCATTCACTGGCCGATCTGGTAGACTCCGCCAGCAGGCACCTGCCGCTGCTATTGGAAAAACAGGCGCTCGTTCAAAGCGCACAGGCAGGAATTTCGGAAGCGCGGCACGCGTTCCTGCCCCAGGTCAACGTCGTGGAGGAGCTTTCTGTCGGCTCGGCCAACGACCTCACAGGCCCCTTCCTCCCCATGCCCGGCGTACTGCATTCCATCGCCGGCAGCATCAACGGAGCGAGTAATTACCAGGCCGTCACCGGCAACATGGCCTCGCTGTATGGACAGTATGACCTGGTGACATTCGGTCTCAAGGACGCCAAAGTCGAAAGCGCCCGCGCTTTTGCGGGACTGACACGCGCCGACCTGGAAAAAGAACGCTACCTGGTAAAATGGGAGATCGCGAAGCTGTACTTCAATATCCTCAGCCGTCGCTATCAGCTGGCGGTAGACGAAGAAGACGTCCGGCGCTATGAGTCCATGTATACCATCAGCCGGGCGCTTACAGGCTCCGGTGTCAACCCCGGCGTCGACTCCTCACTGGCGAAAGCGGGACTTTCCCGGACCCGTGTGAGCTACAACCAGGCTTCAGGCGAGCTTCGCCGCCTGCAGCAGCAGCTGGCCTATCTCACGGGCATTGCCTCGCCCGAGATTGCTATGGATACCAGTGGGGTAGGGCATAGCCCTGCTCTGCCCGCGGGTCTCACCAGCGACACCGCCGCTGTCTTCAATCCCCTCGCTGACTACTATGCCAAACAGAAGCTGCAGTATGGTGCGGAACAAGATCTTGCCCGCAAGAGCTACCTGCCCAGGGTCATCCTCGGCGCAGGCGGCTGGGCCCGAGGCTCCTCCATCCAATACAGCAATGTCTATGAGTCTCCCGGGGAAGGCCTCGGCTACCAGCGGCTCAACTACCTGGCCGGTATCGGCGTCACCTACGATCTGTTCAATGGGGTACATCGCCGCGACCGGCTAAATGTCCTCAACCAGCAGGTAAACGCGGCGGACTACGCCCTGCAGCAAGAGCAGCTTTCGCTGCGCAACCAGCAGCTGCAGGCGGATGAGTCCATCCGGACGGCAAAGGCAAACCTGGCGGAGCTCCCCGTGCAGCTCCAGGCGGCCACCGACGCCTACAACCAGAAGCTGGCGCAATACAAGGCCGGGATCATCAACCTCGTGGACCTTGTAACCGCCTCCTTCGAGCTGCTGCAGGCGCAGACGGGCTATATCCAGACGCTTAACGAGTGGTACACCGCCAGCCTGGACAAGGCAGCGGCTACAGGCAACCTCGATCTATTCATTCAAACAATAAAATGATCACCATGGTACGAACAGCTTTGAAAAGGCCCATTACCATCATGGTGCTTTTTGCCGGTTTACTGCTCTTCTCGGTGATGGCGATCCGCAGCATCTCCATCGACATCTTTCCCAATCTCAACCTGCCCGTCATCTATGTCATCCAGCAGTATGGCGGCATGACGGCAAAACAGATGGAAGGGTTCTTCTCGACGAAGATGCAGGATAATTTCCTCTATATCGATGGGGTTAGCAATATCGAGAGCAAGAACATCCAGGGCCTCACCCTCATCAAGCTCAGCTTCTACGAAGGCACCGATATGGCGGAGGCTGCGGCGGAAGTGGCCATCCAGGTCAACCGCTGCCAGGCCTTCTTCCCACCCGGATCCCTTCCGCCGGAAGTAGTGCGCTTCGACGCCTCCTCCCTTCCCGTAGGGGAGCTCGTGTTCAGCAGCAAGTCGCGCTCCCTCAACGAGGTCTTCGACATGGCCGCCGTGCTGGTCCGCCCCCTGTTCGGAAAGGTGCCGGGCCTCTCCGCTCCGCCACCCTTCGGCTCCAACGCCCGCTCCGTGATCATAAAGGTGGACCCCCTGAAGCTCAGGGAGTATAACCTTTCCCCCGAAGCGGTCGTGACTGCCCTGGGCCGCAACAACAGCATGACGCCCTCCGGCAACGTTCGGATCGATAGTACGATGTACATCGCTTCCATGAACTCGCAGGAGGAGCAGGTCAAGGATTTCGGCGATATCCCCATCACCACCAGCGGCGTGAATATGATCACCGCCAAGGACATCGCCAAAGTGGAGGACGCCGCGGACATCCTGGTGGATTACGCCCTCGTCAACGGCAAACGCTCCGTGTATTTTCCCATCGTCAAGACGGCCAGCGCCTCTACCTGGGACGTCGTCCAGGGCCTGCGCAAGGAGATACCCGAGATGCAGAGCCTCTTGCCGGAGGACGTCCACCTGAGCTACGAGTTCGACCAGAGCGTCTTTGTGATGAATGCCGCCAAAAGCCTGATGACGGAAGGCATCCTTGGCGCCTTGCTTACCGGCCTGATGGTGCTGCTCTTCCTGCGCGACTGGCGCAGCAGCCTGGTCGTCGTCATCACGATCCCGGTGGCAGTGCTGGGCACAGTGCTCTGCCTCAAGCTCGCCGGCCAGACCATCAATATCATGACGCTCAGCGGGATCGCTCTGGCGATCGGCATCCTCGTGGACCAGGCTACGGTAACCATCGAGAATATCCACCAACATTTGGAGATGAATAAGCCCAAACGGCGGGCTATCCTCGACGCCTGCGAAGAGATAGGCTTCCCGCTGCTGCTGATCCTCCTCTGTATCCTGGCTGTTTTCGCGCCTTCATTCGTCATGAAAGGCGTTCCCAAGGCCATGTTCCTTCCCCTGGCCCTGTCCATCGCCTTCGCGATGATCATCTCCTATATCGCCGCCCAGACGCTGGTGCCCATCATCAGCAACTGGCTCCTGAAGGCGGAGATGTTCCAATACCACCACAGCGGCATCCATGCCCATGCAGGGCTGGCGCTCGATCACAAAGAGGTGCAGGAGGTATCCGCGCATACCCGGCAGGACGAGCGGCATAAAGAGGATAACGGCATCTTCCAGCGGATGAAAATGGGACTGCTCCACCGCCTCGATGCCTGGATGCCCCGGCGTAAGGCGATCGTCATCGGTTATCTGGCGGGCTCCCTGGGCCTTGCCGCCCTTTGCCTCAGCGTCATCGGCAAGGACATGCTTCCGCATTCCAACGCCGGACAGATGCAGCTGCGGGTACGCGAACCCAACGGAACCAGACTGGAGATCACGGAACGCACGGTCAAAGGGATACTCGGGATCATCGACTCCACCGTGGACGGACATGTCTCGATCACTTCCGCTTTCGTAGGCACGGTTTCACCCAACTACGGCCATAGCAACCTGTATGTCTTCAACAGCGGTTCCCACGAAGCGGTGCTGCAGGTAGAGCTCGCCGAAGGCTATAAGGTGAACATGGATGAGCTCAAGGATAAGATCAGGGCCAACGTGCTCGCGAAGTATCCTGCCGTCAACCTCTCCTTCGAACCCATAGAGCTCACGGAGAAGCTCATGGCGCAGGGCGCGGCTACCCCCATCGAAGTGCGGGTGGCTTCCAAGAGCATTGCCGACATCGAGCGCTATTCCGGCAGGCTGGTAGAGAAGCTCAAAGCCATCCCCTTCCTGCGCGACGTGCAGATCGCCCAACCGCTGAAGTTCCCGACGCTAACGATCCGCATGGACAGGCAGAAGCTCGCGCAAATGGGCCTCGGCATCGAGGACGTTTCCCGCAGCATCTCCGACGCCACCGCTTCTTCACGCTTTACGCTCAAGAACTTCTGGCTGGATGACTCCAAGCAGTATACCTACAATACCGAAGTGCAGATCCCGGAATACCAGATGAACTCCATCGGGCAGCTCAAGGAGATCCCCGTTTCGCCGGGCAAGATGCGGCCGGTGCTGGGAGATGTAGCCGACATTGCCATCGATTCCCTGCCTGGCGAATACGATCGCTCCGGCCCCCGCCGGTTCATCACTATCAACGCCAACGTCTACAAAAAGGACCTGGGCTCGGCGACGACGGCGGTACAGAAGGCCATCGACGATCTGGGCGCCCCGCCCCGCGGACTGGTGGCCGAGATCCGGGGGCTGTCATCGCTGCTCACGGAGACCCTCAGCTCCCTGCAGGGCGGATTGCTGGCGGCAATCGTCGTCATCCTCCTGCTGCTGGCGGCTAACTACCAGTCCTTCGGGCTGTCCATAGCGGTGCTGGCGACGATCCCGGCAGTGCTCACGGGCTCCCTGCTGCTGTTGCTGGCTACCGGGGCCACCCTCAATCTCCAGTCTTACATGGGCCTTATCATGTCCGTGGGCGTCTCGGTGGCTAACGCCATCCTGATCGTCACCAATGCGGAGACGCTGCGACTGGAATACAAGGACCCCTTCAAAGCAGCATCCATGGCGGCAAGCATCCGGCTGCGACCCATCCTGATGACCTCGTTCGCCATGATAGCCGGGATGCTACCCATGGCCAGCGGCCTCGGCGAAGCCGGCGACCAGTCTGCACCCCTCGGCCGTGCAGTGATCGGCGGACTGGCGGCGTCAACCCTGGCGGCGCTCTTCATCGTGCCCCTGGTCTATGGCTGGACACAACAGAAGCAATCTTTTACATCGGTCTCTCTCCTGCCGGAAGAGCCATCAAACGTCACAATATGAACAGTTACAGAAACATCCTCCTAACCCTGACGCTGTGCGCGGCCCTGGCCGGCTGCAGCAGCGGCAACGGCGCACCCCCGGCGGAAAAACCGCCGCCGCCAGCTCCAGTGGAAACGGTCACCCTCCAAAAAGGCGCGCTCCCGCAGCAGGTAAAGCTGCCTGCCCAGCTGGCTTCGTTCGAAGAGGTCACCATTTTCCCCAAGGTCAACGGCTATGTAAAAGATGTCTTCGTCGACGTCGGCTCGACCGTGAGAAAGGGCCAGCTGCTGATGACCCTGGAGGCGCCTGAGCTGGAACAGGCCACCACACAGGCGAAGGAACGCTTTGCCCGCGCCCGGCTCGACTACACCATCAGCGAGGAGAACTACAAGCGGATGCTGCAGGCCTCGCAAACGCCCGGAGCAGTGTCGCCCATGAACCTCGCCTCGCTCAAAGCCAAGGCCGACGCCGACAGTGCCCTCTGCAATGCAGAGAAAGCCAACTGGCAGATGCAGGAGGCTATCCTCGGCTACCTCCGGGTGACGGCCCCCTTTGATGGAGTGATCTCCGAAAGGAATGTCCATCCCGGAGCGCTCGTGAGCGCCGAAAGTCACGATAGCCACCCCATGCTCGACCTGCGGCAGGTAGACCACCTCCGCCTGCAGGTAGACATTCCCGAAGGCATAGCCGCCGGTCTGCAGAACAAGGATACAGTCACTTTCTACCTGAGCGCCTATCCGGGTAAGAAAATGACGGGCCACATCAGCCGCAAGTCGCAGCTCGTCAACAGTCAGTTCCGCGCCGAACGGATGGAGCTGGATGTCTATAACCACGATGGCAGGCTCGCACCGGGTATGTATGCAGACGTGCTCTTCGACTCCAAAGGCGACCCCGATGCTTTCACCGTACCCCGCACCGCCGTAGTGACTTCGACAGAACGCAAATACGTGATCGCCGTCCGCGACGGCAAAACCGTAAGAGTGGACGTAGCCACCGGCAACGAATCAACATACAAAGTGGAGATCACCGGCGACCTGCAGCCAGGTGAACGGATCGTCACGAAAGCCAGTGACGACATGCAGGATGGATTAGCAATCAAATAATTAACAACAAAAAACTCAAAAAAATGAAAAAGTTATTCTTCCTCATCGCCATCGCGATGCTCTCTCAAACCATGATCGCCCAGGCCCGTAATAACAATGTAGAGCCGCCCCAGTCCGTTACCACAGCCTTCACCGCCCGCTTCCCCAGCGCCAACCTGAAAAAATGGGAGCTGCGTAAAGAAGGCTATATCGCCGACTTCCGCCTCGACGGCAAAAAGCTCTTCGCCTACTACGCCGCTGATGGCACCTGGAAAGGCACCGAAGCGCCCATCAAATGGACGAAGAACCTGCCTGCCGCCGTCAGGGAAGGCTGGAAGAACAGCGGCTATGGCGCCTGGTATGTCCTCGACATCAAAAAGATCGAGACGCCGGATCAGCCGCTCTACACGCTGCACGTGAACAATGGTACGCTGCTGGACTCGGACCATCACGATGCCTTTCTGGAAGAATATGTTCTGTTCTTCTCCGAAAAAGGTGAGCTGGTGAGAACAGATAAGATGCCTTAACGAGCTGGCATGCCTTTGGCGGCAATTTGATTAAATATGATCTCCTCGAGCGAAATATTGCTGCGACTATCCCTGGCCGCCGTCCTCGGCGCCCTGGTAGGCATTGAACGCGAACGAAAGGATTGGGCGGCTGGCCTGCGCACCCACATGATGGTGTGCGTAGGGGCCGCCCTTACTATGATGGTCTCGGCTTTCGGCTTCAAAGACATCCTGGGAACTTCCGCCGTCGTGCTCGACCCCTCCCGCGTGGCGGCCCAGGTGATCAGCGGCATCGGCTTCATCGGCGCAGGCACTATCCTCTTCCTCCGTCAGGAAGTGATCCGTGGGCTCACGACAGCGGCAGGATTGTGGACCGTGGCAGCCATCGGGCTGGCCGCCGGCGGCGGCATGTATTTCGCCGCCTGGACAACTACAGTGATCGTCCTGATCATCCTCTGGGTGCTCAAGCCCCTGGAACGGCGGATCTTCAGGAAATTCCGCACTAACCACATCCGCATCGAGACCGAACCAAATGCCGCCCAAAGCCTCGCCACCGCCATACAGGAACTGTTGGAGGATGAAAAGCTGGACTTCTACAACCTTTCCATAGAAAAGAACATAAACGGCTCTGCCATTCTTCTTCGCTTTCGCAACAGCGGCGACGGCAATAGCCTGATCGCTTTGATCGGCCGTCTGCAAAGTCTTGCAGGCATCCGCCAGGTGACCTGGGATAAGGGAAACTGAGGAAAGAAAAATAATTGACTGCGGTCAAAAAAGACCTAAATTGCTTTCGTTGAAGAAACTGTCTGCCATACTGCTTATCGGGATACTCTTTTTCAATTGGTACGGATACCGCCTGCTTAGCACATACTGGCAGCAGCGCGCCGACCGCCGGCTGGAAACCCGTCTCGACAACAACGACTATGACGAGTCATCCCTCATCTCCATTAAGATTCCCCTCACCTCTTTGTCATATGCCAATGCCTCGACGGCTTTCGAACGGATAGAAGGCGAGATCATCGTGGGCGACATAGCCTACATGTACGTCAAGCGCCGCATCCTCAATGACTCCGTGGAGCTGCTGTGCATCCGCAATACGGTGGTGACAGACCTCCGGGAAGTCGATAACCGGTTCTTCCGCCTGGTGAACAACCTCACCCATTTTCCCGGCTCTTCCAAATCTCCCGTCAATAAAGATTTTCAAAAGATCTATTCCCCGGTGAAGCTCAGCTACCTGCTGCAGAAGCCCGATCTCCAGGAGGCTATGCCGCCCGGCTTTATCCTGTCTTCCTTACCACCCGGGCATGCACGTAGAGCAGAGCGCCCGCCCGATAGCCGCCTGCAAATAAGCTGATCCTTCAACTCCAAACATTCTTTTTTAGACTGGCAAGCCTATGTCTTGCCAGAACCATCAACTCTGCATATATGTTTCGTAAATCATTATATACATTAGCGCTGATCATAGTTTATCATTTTTCAGTCCAGGCCCAGCAGACGCTGGATAGCGTGCTTATCCGCGCCTCCCCGGCCAGGATCCTGCCGGAGGTCCAGGGGGTGATCATCTTTTCCGGAAAACGCACCAACGACATCATCCCCGATTCCACGGGCGCCAATCTTGCCGCCAATGTGACCCGCATGGCCCTTGCCCGCATCCCCGGCCTCAACATCTGGGAAATGGACGGCGCCGGGACCCAGGTGAACGTCGGCTCAAGGGGAACCGACACGCACCGCTCTATCGAGATGAACATGCGCCAAAACGGCTACAACACAAACTCCGACATCTTCGGCTATCCGGAAGATCATTATACGCCACCCATGCAGGCGATCCGCGAGATCCAGCTGGTCCGGGGCTCGGCCGCGCTGCAGTTCGGCAGCCAGTTTGGCGGGATGATGAACTATGTGATGAAGGATGCCGACAGTACCCGCGTGCTGGGTGTCGAGAGCGAGCAGACCACCGGCTCCTATAACTTTTTCAATTCCTACAACGCGGTAGGGGGGACATCAGGGAAGTTCAGCTACTATGCATATTACGACGAACGCCATGGTGATGACTGGCGGCCCAATGCCGCCTTCGTCTATCATGCCTATTACACCAACCTGACCTGGCGTTTTACCCCGCAGACGCGGCTTTCGCTCCAGTTCTCCCGGATGGACTACCGCCAGCAGATCGCCGGCGGCCAGACCGACTCGCAATTCTATAAGAATGCCCGCTTTTCCGACCGCGCGCGGAATTTTTTCAATCCCGAAATAAATATCCCAGCCTTGTTGTTCAACAGCGATCTCTCAGCTTCAACCAAATTGTCCATAACCAGTCATTATCTCAACGGTCAGCGCAACAGCGTCCAGTTTATCAATACCCCCAATATCCTCGACACCATCAACACGTCGCTGAATTCCTATAACCCGCGCCAGGTGGACCGCGACTATTACAGCGGTTTCACCACCGAAGCGCGATTGCTGCATACCTATACCGTGGGTGGGATGGATGCGGCGCTCACGGGCGGAGTCCGCTTTT
>JAMFRX010000802.1 GCA_026224995.1 Puia dinghuensis | reverse complement strand
GGACAAGAGCGCCATGACCTACCTCATCGACAACCTGATAAAGCGAAAGATGATCAGGCGGGAGGAGGATGCGCGGGACAGGCGAAATAAGCTGATCCATCTCACCCCTGAGGGGCGGCAGCTTCAGCAGACCTTACAGCCCTGGGTAGCCGAGATGTACGAACGGGCTACGGCGAATATCGAGGTGGAGGCCTTGATCGGAGGGCAGGAGATTATCGAAAAAATGATCAAAAACCTGATAATATGAAGTCTATAATCTTACCAGTGGATTTTTCGGCGGCGTCCTGGAATGCCGTCCGGTATGCCGCGGAGATGAGCTGTGACCGGCAGATCGACCGAATCGTTCTCTTGCATGCTGTGAGCGTTTCTGTTTATAATAATGTGGTGGCGGGATATGATGGCCAGTTCATGGCCGAGGAGCGGGAGAAGGCCGAGGAGCTGTTGACGGAAAGGAGCAGGGAGCTGGTGTCGGCCTGCAAGGGAAAGGTACAAGTGCAGACGGCGATGAGCGAGATGCCGGTCTTGCGTGCGGTGCATCAGCTGATACAGGATGTGAAAGCGGATATGGTGCTGGTAGGTGTGGACGTGGCGGACGATGCCGTATACCTGAGCGAGCATGTGATAGGCCTGGCCAGGACCAGCGCTATCCCTGTTCTCGTAGTGCCCCGGGGGTGCCGGTATGAGCAGCCACGGAAGGCGGTATTGGTGACGAGGCCGGGGCAGGAGGGGCAGCCGGAGACAATGTTGCAACCGGGGGAAGGTCTCTGGGTCGAAGCATGGCTGAAGCGGGAATTCGGCGTTCCGAACCTCTCCGTCTATAGGTCAGGGGGTGTCGATACGATCAAGGGACTGCTGGACTTTACGCAAGAAAGCGGGGCTCAGCTGATCGTGGCGTTGCCGGGCCGCCAAAGCCTGTTCTATTGGCTGACACATCGGGATCTCCGGAAGGCGATTGCGCAGAATGCGCGGTATCCGGTGCTGTTGTTGAAGTAGAAGAGATTTTGTAATATTGAGAGGAAATAGATTTGTTAACTCCTTCCTTAACCTACATGATCTATCTGGTTTTAGTCCTCGGACTGGTCGTTGTCGCCTCGATCGCCCACCTGATCTCTACGCTGGTCTACCGGCAGATGAAGAAGAGCGGTTCCAGCTCTGCCAAGACGGTGCGGATACTCACGTTCATCGGGGCTTTTGTAGGTCTCCTGGCAATCGTCTTGTATTTGATCTTTACGCAGGTGCGGTTTATGCGGTAGGGCGCGGGGCTTTCGCCTGATCAGCCATTCCGCCAGCAGGAGGTTGGGGACGAATCCCATTCAGGCATCGATCATGTGTAGATGCAGGGGGTCGGGATGAAAAATATGGAGTAAGATGAGCTTCCAGCTGCGCAGGGTGATGGCCGAGAAGGTGAGCGCATAGCTGCGGATCATATAGTTCTTGTGTTCTGAGAAGCGGCGTTGCCGGGCTGCGGCTACGGCTTTCAGGTGAACCAGCACCAGAGGCAGTCGAGGATGATGAAGGCTGTCTTGGATGGCAGTCCGCCATTGGCATAGATGGCCATGATCATCCCCGCCGGGAAATTGACCACGAGGATATCATAGGCATAGATGCGGCCGATCAGGCGGTGCCAGCGCCTGTAAGTCTGCAGGAAGAAGTCGGAAAATTGGGTAAATCCCGCAGCGAGGGCGAGGATGCTGGAAAATACATGGGTATAGAAGGCAGCTTTCCAGATGGGGATGTGGATATAATCCTGCTTGTACCTAAGGAAATGGATGTCGGTCCGGAAGGATGAGTAGTCGATGATCATCTCCAGCATGAGAAAGGTGGCCACGGAGAGGACCATGTAAGAGAGGATACACCGGAAGATGTAGGCCGCGAGCTTCATCGACAGTAATGTAGGAAATTTTCAGTAGGTATCGGCCTCAAGCGCAGAGGATCGTGTAGGCGAGGAAGCCGAGCCAGGCGATATAATAAATACCGATGATGGTGAGACAACGGATGAATTTCCGGTTGTCGAGGAGGGAGATCTTTCCCTCCATTTCGAGGATGACTTGTTCGATGGGCATAAGAGGTCTTTGGGGTAATCTTTGAATATAGATAAGGGTTTCTACCTAAATAGTAAAAGCAGGGCAGGGGGATGTAACTTCCCGGTCCTGCTTTTTTTTTAATTTACAACTGGTTGATTGTTAGATAGATGCCAGAGGAAGGCAAATAAACCCGGCAGGACCGATTACGATCCGGGAATGGGAGGTTACTAATTTAGTAGAACCCAAGATTTTTTGTATTTTGTTAAGCAATTACCCTTACTAAAATCGCCTAAAATGAAGACCCTTCCGTTGATCGCACTTGCCCTCGTGGTCACGGTATTTTCGTGTGAGAAGGTTGTCACCGATCCAAACCTGAGATCTCTGGGCTCGTCACCGACGGGACCCAAACGCGATTCTACCCAAATTACCGATACTACCAAGCCGGGATCGAAGGCTGATACGATCCCGACGCCACCTTTCCCCCAGCAGACGGCGACTAATCAATCCACCGGCGTTACCGCTCCGGGCTGTTCAATGGCGCCTTATGGTGATACCATTGTGTTTACGCAGCCGACGAGTGGACCCGACTATGTGATCCAGCCTCTGGGTACGCAGGGACCGGGTAAATATTTTGCCTGGCCGGTCGGTATGGTCATCGACCAGAATACCGGGGCTATCGATCTTACCAAGAGCCAGACGGGTATGTTATACGAGATCGGCTATGTTGCGACGGGCAGTACGGATACCTGTTTGAGCCGGCTGATCGTCGGTGGGGCCTCTTATTACGACAGCGTTTATGTACTTGCAGATAACGATTCGACGGCTTCGCCCTATTTCGAGGCAAACCCTTATTTGCCAAATATCTGCGCCGGCGGCGGCTGTACCT
>JAMFRX010000801.1 GCA_026224995.1 Puia dinghuensis | reverse complement strand
TTCTGACGCGGGTCCTCACTGCGAGATGGGTCACGCGGAAGCACCAAGTCGGCTGCAATTGACAGCGCACGCGCCCCATCTTTATCCGCCAGCCACACAGCGCCGTTCTCGAGCCACACAGTCCCTCTCGTCCCCGCCACGCGCACTGTCGTCGTGGGTGGGCCCCACGCGCTGGCGGTCTGTTGCAGCGCGCCCTCGACGCCGTTCGCCAGACGAAAGCGCACGATGTATGAATCCTCCGCCCCGTTCTCGGCGGCGGCTTTCATGATCCGCTGCATCTCGTGCTCGTTGAGGCCGGGGATCATAGGCCCCAGCATCACGCCCATGCGGACACCCGCTTCGCTGAGCTCTTTGATGGTCTTGAGCCGCTGACCACCGGTAGTTGTGCGCGGCTCCATGAGCTGTCGCAGGTCCTCATTCAGGGAAGTGGTGGAAACAAGCACCGACACCAGCCGTTTTCCAGCCATCTCCGTCAGCAGGTCCTTATCGCGGAGGATGCCCGCATTCTTGGTGATGATGCCTACGGGCTGGTTGAATTCCAGGCAGACCTCCAGCAGCTGACGGGTAATGCGGAACTTCTTCTCGGCAGGCTGATAGCAATCCGTATTGCCGCTGAGAGAGATCGGCAGGCATTCCCATTTGGGGTTCATCAGGAATTTTCGCAGCAGCTCGGGGGCATTCTTCTTGACGATGATCTTGCGCTCAAAGTCGAGGCCAGCGCTATACCCATAATATTCATGGGCATTGCGGGCATAGCAGTAGGTGCAGCCATGCTCGCAGCCCTGGTAAGGATTCATGCTGTACCACATGCCCACGTCGGGGGAGTCTACTTTATTGACCAGCCCCTTGGCATGCTCTTCAAGGTATTGCGTGGCCGTATTCGGCTCGATCCAGTCGTCTATGGCCTCTATATGCTCCTTGACGCGTTCATTCTTCAGGAAACGGTTCTTCGGATTGAATTGGGCGCCGCGCCCTTTAAGATATTGTACGGGGTTGATCTTTTCCTCTTCGCCTCTTTCCTCGCTCATTTTTGTATAATTCAGAAGTAAACAATGTTTTCGCCGGCTCAGGCGAATAGCTCGCCCTGCCGGGTAGTGACAGGCAGGTTCTGGAACGTGAACCGCTCGACGATCTGCCAGGCTTTGTCGCCCGCCCTTCGGCGTAGCAGGAGCATCCCGTCCGCTATGAACCTGCCGGTAAAGCTCTTGTTGCTGTATTCCAGCCAGCCCTTCTCATACTGCCAGGGCAGGAGGCCGCGGGCGATCAGCAGGTTGGGCTCGTCTATAAAATGCGGCTTATGCTCCTTATCCAGCTTCATGAGCCGCTGTGCCTCCCTGACCTCTTTCACCAGCGCCCTGATGGGCAGCTTGCTGGTCACGTTGATGAAGATGCTATGCGTCGGCAGGCTGCCGAAATCCTTGAGCTCCACTTTAAAAGGGCAATAGCCCATGGCGATGGTCCTGAGACGCTGGACGATGCGCTCCTCCAGGAGGGCCAATTGGGTGAAACGGACCAGCGTGAGATTCGGCTTGCCGCCCAGGACCGATGATGTCTCATAGGTCTCGTGAAAAGCCGCTCTTGCCTGGCGGATCTTGTTGCCCAGCTCTTCGTGCGGGCTCAGGATGAGCTGGTATTCGTTGGTGGAAAGCTGGTTCTTATAGTTCTCGTTGAGAACGCTGGACACAGGTTTGATCGCTTGTTGCATGGTTTCCGTTTTTGTTTGTTTGCGCGGCGGCACGCCGCAATTGCGCTCGCTTGCTATAGATGAGGTAATGCCCCGGCCGGCCCTGGCTCGATGGATTCCGGCAGCAGCCGAAAGATGTTGACCGTCTTGCAGGGGTCGAAGGCGTGCGTCCTTTTCAGCAGCACCAGCTCCGCCACCTGAAAGGTATCGTGAAAGTCACGCTGAGAATAGTCACGCATCGCCCTGTTGTATACCTGCTCCGTCAGTCCGCCGGCTATGCTCAGGAAAGGGCGGCTGATCAGGTTCGCAGGAGGATAGCCCGAAGACCGGAAGAACTCATCTATCGACCGCAGCTGCTGCATCAGCTGGCGGAAAGGCTGTGGGTCCTGCACACGCAGATAGATGGTATGCGGCGGAAAGCCGCTGTAGTTGTTCAGGGTAAGGCTAAAGCTCCGGTGATGGTTGCAGATCCGCTGTACCCAGCGGATCAGGGTGTCTTCCATCATCTCCCCTACCTGAAAGGCGGCGACGGTTATATGCGGTTTGTTACGCACCGTCATCTGCAATCCGTAATCCGACGAGAACTGCTGCTGCTCCTCCAGCAGCTTGTCCTGCAGATCACCCTGCGGATAGGCGACCAGCAGGTATTCCGCACGGCCTGGAGTCCTTTCATACCCCGGAGATCTTCCCTGCCCCAGGACCCCCGACGAACCCATGGGCTTAACGGCGGTGAATTCAGCGTTTCTTACTAACCCGGTTTCCATAAATAAATTTTAAACGATCAATAATTTAGCATAAATTTACTAAAGTAATTAGTATTTAAAAATATATTTTCCCCTTTTCTAAATTTCTTTTATGGAACTCGAGCAATTCACAGGTATGAACTACAAGGGGACAAAACGCTTTACGCAATGGGATGTTCCTGCCGCCAACGCCACAGGCTTCGGCGCAGCGGCAGACGATTATATGGAAAGAGGCGTCGACCTCAATGAGCAGCTTATCCGTAACAAACCGGCGACCTTCTTCATGCGGGTGACCGGCGACGCCATGACGGGAGCCGGCATCTTCAACGGAGATGTAGTGATCGTAGACCGCTCCATAAAGGCCGTAAGCGGGAAGGTGGTGATCGCCAGCCTCAACGGCGAGATGCTGATCCGCCGCCTGGAGAAGAATTTCAATAAGCTACGGCTCGTCCCGGAGACGCCAAAGCTTGCACCCATCGACGTGGACCTTTCCGGCGCTGAATTCTCGATCTGGGGAGTGGTGACGTACGTAATACATGCTCTGTAATAATGACGGCCATCGTAGACTGCAACAGCTTTTACTGCTCCTGTGAGCGGCTCTTCCGGCCCGACCTCCGGGACAAGCCCGTCGTCGTCCTCAGCAACAACGACGGCTGCATCATCTCCCGCAGCGACGAAGCGCGAAAGCTGGGCGTAGAAATGGCCATACCCTATTTCCAGGCAAGGCATATCATCGAAAAGAACGGTATCGCCGTCTTCAGCTCTAACTACCATCTGTACGGGGACATAAGCTACCGGGTAATGGAGACGCTGCGCCTCCTGGCAGGCGACCGAAGCAAGGTAGAAGTGTATTCCGTGGACGAGGCATTCATGGACCTCGACGGCATACCAGAAGCGGAGATCCACGACTATGCCCGGCATATCCGCGCCACGGTGGAGCAGTGGACAGGCATTTCCGTTAGCGTTGGGGTGGCCCCTTCCAAGACCCTGGCGAAACTGGCCAACCGCCTGGCGAAGGAGGACAAAAATGCTTCCGGCTGCGTAATGGTCCTGCTCACGCAGGAAGAGCAGCGCCTGGCCATGCAGCGTACCCGGGTAGACGGGCTCTGGGGCGTGGGTAGGGCCTACGCCGCGAAATTGGTGAGCCAGGGCATCACCAGCGCCTGGGAGCTAAGCAATATGCCCGAAGAATGGGCGCATTCCCATATGGGCGGCGTTACCGGGGTAAGACTGATCCGGGAGCTCAAAGGTCAGCCGGCCCTCTCCATGGAAGAAGAGCTCACCGACAAACGCATGATCACCACCACCCGCATGTTCGGCCGCCCCGTGACCACCATAAAGGAGCTCAAAGAAGCCGTTGCTACCTATATCTCCCGCGCCGCCGAGAAGCTGCGCCGCCAGCAGAGCGCTGCCGGCGTCGTAAGCGTATTCATCGTCCCTAAGGAACAGCTGGCTTCCGCCGACGGCCAGCTAAAGAGCACTGCCGACCTGCTGTCTTTCAGGCGTAGCCCAAGCGTCAGCACCCATTGCGTCCTTCCCCATCCAACTTCGCTTACCCACGAGCTCATCAAAGCCGCCACCGGCCTCATAGACCAGCTATTCGAGAACGGCAGGACCTACAAGAAAGCAGGTGTGCTCCTCAGCGGCCTCGTCCCGGACAGCTCCATCCAGGGCAATCTCTTCGTGCCAAAGGCAGAGAACCAGCACCGCTTTCTCATGCATACCATCGACAACATCAACTTCTCCATGCGCGACGACAGCGTGAAGTTCGGCGCCTCCGGCCTAACGAAAGATTGGAAGATGCGCCAGGAATTACGCTCCAAGCGGCACACTACAAGATGGGAAGAGCTTAAAGAAGTTCGCTGATCCTTAACAAACCCTTAGTAAATCCGAAGACCTGTTTCATATCTTATATACACACTTAAAAACTACAGATATGAAAAAGCTAATTGTCCTCACCGCCGTCATAGCCGCCAGCCTCATCGCTACCAAAAGCAATGCACAGGTATACGTAAGCGCCCACGTCGGCTTCCGCATCCCGGTTCCAAGGGTCTATGTTCCCGCTCCCGTATATGCCGACGGCTACTATGCCGATCCCGCTGTCGTCGAAGCCGATTTCCCCGGATATGCTTATTATGATTATCCCGCCTGGAACGGACACTATAGAGACCGGTTCTACTTCGAACACTATCGCCCCGCCTTCGAAAGAGACCACAGGGCCTATTTCTACCACGGTGGGTTTGATCATGCCCGGTTCGCACACGATCGGGGCTTCCACGGAAGAAGGTAGTAACAAATTGATTATCAATAAAGAGGGGTCTGCCGGCCCCTTTTTAATACCCCAGGCATCATTATTGCAAGACTAATACACAGGATTGAAAAATCTCCTAACTAAAATTTTAATTTATGAAATCGAAGTTATTTATTCTGGGCCTCATCATAGCAGGCTCTATGGCTATTAACTCCGCCAGCGCCCAGGTTCACGTAAGTGTAGGTATTAACGAAAGAGCTTATCCCGGTTACACCTATTATACCTATCCTGCCTGGCACGGACACGATCACGACCGCGCGTACTATGATCATTACCACGGCCGGTTCCAAAGGGAACACCACGCGTACTTCAAAGGTCGTACTTTTGACCACGATCGTTACGAACGCGAGAGCCACTGGCATCATTAATACAAATGGTTCAAATAGCTACGGCGCGGGAATTACCCCGCGCCGTTTTTCGTTAATCGACGTCCTTGTCTGCGGAAGCTTTTACAAATGCAGCCCGGCTAGGCACAGGCAACCGCGCCTGATCACCTTTAATCCCCTTCCACAAGATCTCGTTGAAGAGGTTATCCGGAACCCGGTCTTCCTTGGTGAGATCGATAGTCGCGGACTTTTTTGCCCACTCATTCCACGCCATGTTCTTCTCGTTCAGGTCCACATTGGAAGGAAGGGAGCGGAAGGGAGTAAGATCGGGCGTCATAGAAAAACACCTCCACATCGGCTTAGCAGCCGCATCATATTGAGACATCGGCGAAAGGCCGAGGATCAGCTCCATCGTTCGCAGCACCGAGGTCGTGGAATACATGGTATGATCGATGTAATGCCGCTTAACCATACCACCCGCGACATATACCGGGCTCCGGTGGGCATCTACGTGGTCGGGGCCATTTTGCGCGTCGTCCTCCAATATGAAGACCACGCTTTCCTTCCAGACAGGGCTCTTGCTTAAGTATTCAATAAATTCGCCGACTGCCAGGTCATTGTCGGCGACATGGGCAAAAGGTGTAAGCCTTCCTTTTCTTAATCCTTCGGTGTGATCATTACCCAGGCGCACCGTATTCATATGCGGCAAGGTGCCAGCAGCGATCAGAGAATCGAAGTCCCGCTTCCATTGCGTGACACGGGCCGTGTCATAGAAGCCCAGATCCCAACCTTTATAATTCACGCAGGTATGGCCGTTCAACACCGGGATATTCGGCTTGGCGGCATTGTCGGCGAACTCGCCATAGGTTCGGTACGAAACTCCTGCGCGCTGGCAGTGGTCCCATATATAACCGCCTTTATTGTTGGCGATCGCCCGGTTGCCTTCACCATCGTAGGATCCGCCCCGGCCGCCATAGCTGGTAACCCAGTTCTTCTCCAGGTAATCGTTAGCATAGCCGCCCATGCTCCAGCTATGACCGTCCATGCTGACCTCTGCGTCGACATAGAAATTATCCAGGAGTACAAACTCCCTGGCGATCGCATGCTGATTGGGCGTTATGCGCTCGCCGAACAGCACCAGGCTGGTGTCTCCATTGCCCTCCTTCATATCGCCGAGGACCTGGTCATAGGTACGGTTCTCTTTTATCACATAGAATACGTATTTCAGGGGGGAACCCTCACCCACCTTCATCGGAACAGGGTTACCGGCTTCTCCGGCCGCCGACAGCTCGCCGTTTTTCGTGTAGGGCGTATTCCGGTAGACCTGAGCGGAATAATCTCCCAACAGCCTTTCATCAGGCTCCGGGATAATGCTCATCGTCCCCTTAAAGAGGCCGGCAATATATTGAACCGGCTGTTGCTTCCTGGTATCCCCTTGCTGATAATTTACTTCCTGGCGACGGCCAACTGGGCTCGGACCATCGGGATTGGCCATGGAGGTGAACCCTTTCCCATTGGCCACCCATATCTTCTTGCCGACGACCTTCACGGCCGTCGGATACCAGCCCACGGGAATAAACCCCTTGGAGCTTGCCGATCCCGGTTCGTGGACATCGAAAACCGCCAGGCAGTTGTTGTCTGCATTCGCTACGTACAAGGTCTTGTCATCGGCGCTGAGCGCCAGCGCATTCGTAGTCGAGCCAGGAGGCGCATCGGGGTAGAGCGCGGCATTCAAGGTCTCCACTACCTTCCTGTTGCGGATATCGATGACCGATACACTATTGTCGTTGGCGTTGGCCACAAAGGCCCAGTGGCTATTCCTGGTGATGCAGATATCGTTGGGGTTGTCGCCGACGGGGATCTCACCGGAAAAGCTGCGCTTCTCCGTATCGAATACCAGCAGCTTGTCGCATCCCCAGCAGGTGATATACAGCTCCTTCCTGTCGCGGGACAGGTGGCAGGTATACCCTTCGCCGCCGAGGTCCATGCGCTGCAGAACGGTCTTGCTCCTAAGGTCGGCAATGTACAGGGAGTTGTCATCTTTGGTCACGACATAGAGCAGCCCGCGCTTGTCGTCTATCTCGATGCCCGCCGGCGAGATCTTCACGGGCCAGGGTTTTCCCAGGACGATGCTGTCCACGAGGGCTAGCCCGTGGCCGCCGGCGCCAGGACTGGGATCCACGGCATACTTGAGTATCTCGTTGTCGTTTCCCGCCGAAGCGTAGAGGAATTTTCCGTCGGCGCTGAATTGGAGGCCCAGCCAGGATTTGGCGATGATCACGCTATCCAGCACCCTCTCCTCCACGGCATCTATGAGCTGCAGGGTCTGGGTGCTCTGGCCGTTGTTGGTTACCGCCAGGTAACGTCCGGATGAAGAGACGGCGATGTTGAGCGGAAGGTCGCCCAAGGGCAGCGCCCGACCGGCCGGCGTGAGCGTCCAGCCGTTGGGTAGTAGTACTTTGTTGGGGTGAAGCTCTTCTTTCCCTTGCTGTGCGGAGACCGAGAGGTGCAGGCTCAAAGCCAACAGGCCGATTGCAAAATTTTTCATGATGAATAAATATATTCGCTTTCAGCCCACCTTGCGTGCCGGAAGCCAGATTTAATCGTAATGTAATTTGCCGTGCCGTCAACCCTCAGCCGTTCTCACGAAAAAAGCCTTGCCGCCTCCTCTGCCGAGGCAGGCTTGCCTACGTCGATCAGCTTACTATGGCTATGGTCAAACCCGCGGATCACCTGCTTGGGCGCGAGCCCGAGGTAGAGATCCACCATGGAAAACTTTCCTTCCAGCTCAATATGATCGAAAATAGCGGGGTCGATCACATGGATGCCGCTGAAGGCTTTCTGGATCGGCGATCCGCTCTCAACGGGGCGGGCCATCCGCTCCTGACCCGTCTGCACATTGCGCCAGCCGCAGAGCTCGTCCTGCCCGTTGAAAAGAAAATACCGGGACGTGCTGCGGTCCGTGACGGCCAGCGTCGCCAGGGGCCGATACCCGAAATGGGCATCGATCATCGCGCCCAGATCCATATCGGTCAGGATGTCTACATTCATCAGAACAAAGGGAGCGCCTTCCAGCAAGGGCCGCGCCTTTTTGAGTCCGCCGCCGGTCTCCAGCACCTCCGAAGATTCGTCGCTGATGATAAAACGACTCCCCCATCCCTTGTTCACAGTAAGCGCTTCGACGATCTGCCCCGCAAAATGGTGGACGTTGACGACGACCTCCCGGATACCATAGCGTTGCAGGTATTCGATATTCCGCTGCAGCAGGCTTTTCCCATTTACGGGCGCCAGCGCCTTAGGATGCCTGTCCGTCCAGGGCTTAAAGCGGGTTCCAAGCCCCGCGGCCAGGATCATGGCCCGATTGACAGATGTTGTAGCATTCATCAGAGCACAATATTTTGCAGGATAGGACTCTTCTGCGGGTAGTCGGTATTGAAGTGCAGGCCGCGGCTCTCACGGCGGAACTGCGCTTCCTTCACGATAAGATACCCGACCGTAATGAGGTTGCGCACCTCGCATAGCTGCGGAGAGACGGCCGTCGTCTCGTACAGGGATTCTATCTCTTCGTGCAGGAGGTCCAGCCGCTTGCTCGCCCGCTGAAGCCTTATCTGGGTGCGTACGATCCCCACATAGTCGCTCATCAGCAGCTGCAGCTCCTTTACGCTCTGGGTAATGAGGATCATCTCATCGGGCTCCGTAGTCCCTTCCGCATTCCAGTCCGGTATCCCCTCTCGTAAAGGGATCTGTTCCACCTGCTGAATGCTATCCAGGTAGCAACGGTGAGAGAAGACCAGCGCTTCCAAAAGGGAATTGCTGGCCAACCGGTTGGCGCCATGCAAGCCGGTGGAAGAGCATTCGCCGCAGGCATAGAGGTGCTTGATGGAAGTGTGCCCCCATTCGTCCACTTTTATCCCGCCACAGCTGTAGTGGGCTGCCGGCGCTACCGGGATCATCGCTTCGGCGGGGTCCACGCCGATGCTCCGGCATTTCTCATAAATATTCGGGAAGTGTTCGATGAACCGGGCCTTGTCCATATGCCGGCAGTCGAGGTAGATGTGCTCGGTACCTGCCCGCTTCATCTCGCTGTCGATGGCGCGTGCCACGATATCGCGGGGCGCCAGGTCCTTTCGTTCGTCGTATCGCGCCATGAAGGCCTCGCCCTTGGCATTCCGCAGGATGCCGCCGTCGCCGCGAACGGCTTCCGTGATGAGGAAGGAAGGACTGATGCCCGGCTCGTACAAAGCCGTTGGATGGAACTGGATGAATTCCATATTCTCTATCCGCCCCTTGGCCCTGTAGGCCATCGCTACACCGTCGCCGGTAGCGATCCTGGGGTTGGTGGTCGTACGATAAGCCTGACCATTGCCGCCCGTCGCCAGCAGGGTGACCCGGGAGAGGATCTTCACGATCTTGCTAGTATGCTGATCCAGGGCATAGACGCCATAGCATTCGACGTCGGGCGTCGACTTGGTGACCAGGTAACCCAGATGATGCTGGGTGATCAGATCGAGGACGAACCAATGTTTGGCGATCTCTATGTTCTTCTGCTTACCCACCGTATCCAGCAAGGCCCGCTCGATCTCTTTCCCGGTGACATCCTTATGATGCAGGATGCGGAACTCGGAGTGACCGCCTTCCCTGCCCAGCTTGAAGTCCCCTTCTGCATCCTTGTCGAAACGGGTCCCCCATTCGATGATCTCTTTAATCCGTTCGGGACCTTCCCTTACCACGATCTCCACCGTATGCGGATTGCACAGTCCGTCGCCCGCGATCAGCGTATCCTGGATATGCTTGTCATAGCTGTCGTGCTCGAAGTCGGTGACGCCGGCGATGCCGCCTTGCGCATATTTCGTATTGGTCTCGTCGACCCGGGTCTTGGTGATGACCAGGACCTTTTTATCCGGAAAATGCTGGGCTACTTTGAGCGCATAGCTAAGGCCGGCAATACCGGACCCGATGACGAGAAAATCTGTTTGTACCATAAGTCGTAAAATAGCTGCAAAGTTAGCTTACGGATACCATTTGAAGCCTAACAAAAAATTGCTATTTTGAGTGGCAATCCCTTTATCATGAAACCCCGAACACTCCTTATTCCGGCCTGCACGATCCTTTTTTCCTGCCATGGGCCATCCGGCTCCTCCGCTATTGTCCTAACGAAGGCCAACCTGTACTCTATCGATACCGTCCGGCTGGCTATGGGCGGCGGCGACGAAAAGGCGGCCGGCAAGCTGCTGAAGGAAGCCGCCGACCTGTACAAAAAAGGCGGCGACACGGTCAAAAGCATCGGGCTTTTCGAGGACGCGATCCTCCTCAAACCCTCCGCCAAAGCGTATTACGACCTCGCCGGAGCCCTGCTGGGCTGGCGGCAATATAAAGAGGCGACCGCCGCCCTGTATATAGCGGAAAAGCTTGGCTATACGCCGCTGGCGAATGTACTGTTCAAAAAAGCCTATGCCTATGCCAATATCGCCGAAGAGGATCACTTCAAGGAGAACCAGGCGGATGCAGTTCACTATATGGAAGTAGCCCTCCAAATGGGTTATCCACATCCTCAGCAGTTCCTGCGGAAGGATCTCTTCCCGGCGCTTGCCAAATACGATGGATTCGAATCTGTTTACAATGCCGCGCTCGGCGGTGGCGCCGGCAGAAATATAGAAAAAAGCCTCTGGGAAACCTATCAGGCCCAGTTCCCCGACATCCAGCTGCCCCTCATCGTAAACGAGCAGTGGATCATGACGCACCGGTTGGACAACAACATCGGCTGGGAATATGAGAAATTCATTCCTGAGATGCGGAATAACAAATTCAGCAGGGGAGGAGAAGAAGATTATTTCTATATCGCCCTGGTACGGAAAGACCTGATCTTTACAGCCGTCCTCTACGGAGGGGAGCTAGCACAAATGGAAGCGCCTATTATCACCACCGAGATTTGGCTAGCTACCTATGACCCGGCAGGTAAGATCATCGACCGGCTGATGGTGGCCGGCCGGAATTCGCTCTCTGCGCCTTTTAAAGTATTCAGCCTCCAGCCGGGTCTCCAATTCCAGGTCCAGGGATTCCAGGATATCTATAAGAATGATCCTGACTCAGTAGGATACGACAGCGCCAACATCACCGGTCAGAAGGCTTTACCGGTCGACGGCTACCGGATCGCCGCCAACGGGAAATTTGAAAGAACAGACGCCCCGCTGGCTTTGCGTTAGCAGCCGGCCGGCCATATAGCTTCTCCACCCATCCCCTGCGGATAAGCATCTCCGCCAGCAGCAGGTTGGGTACCCAGCTGAGCCAGGCCGTCAGGATATAGATCTCCCGGGTACTCAACGGCCAGGTCGTCAGCTCCAGCAGCCAGGTATAGACCCGTAGCGTAATGGCAGATAGCGTAAGCGCATAGCTCCTGAACATAAAAGCTCCATGCACCAGGAATCTTCTTCTGATCGCACAGTATCCCGCATAGCCCGTAAAGCCTATCCACAGCACGGCCAGCAGCGTGAAGCTTATCCGCGCAGGCAAACCACCATTGGCATGGAGCGCCATCACAAAAGCGGCAGGCCCGCTGACAAGCGTTACTATAGTGAGGTAGACATAGCCCATGGCCCGGTGTACCTGGGATCGCCGCCCCAGCAGGCC
>JAMFRX010000800.1 GCA_026224995.1 Puia dinghuensis | reverse complement strand
AATGCGGCTTCTTCCATCACCTATCCTACGACTTTCTCCGGTGGCCGGCGCGGGGTCGCCATCACCGGCGAAGCTTATTTCGAAGTAAAGTACAAGGAGAACCAGCCGTTCCGAGTCAGGGTAGGGAAGGACACCATCGAAGACCTGGGCACCCACTTTGACATCAATGCCTATTCCGATGAGCCGGCTTTAAAAACCACCCTGCTCGAAGGCCGTGTCCGGGTCGACGCGCCGGGTAGCTCGGTCACCCTGGAACCAGGTCAGCAGGCTATTTCAAAGCCCATGGGTCTGCTGACAGTTAGCAAATCCGTGGATATGGAGGAAGCCATTGCCTGGAAGAACGGTCTATTCCAGTTCAACCGGGCCGATATTCAAACCGTGATGCGGCAGATCGCCCGCTGGTATAATGTGGAGGTGCGTTTTGAAGGACCGGTTTCACGGGATCGCTTCTGGGGCAAGCTTCCCCGTGACTTGAACGTCTCGCAAGTGCTGAAGGTATTGCAGAAAGAGCAGGTGCATTTCAAAATTCAGGACAAAATGATCATCGTAACACAGTAAAATCGTCATAGTAAAATAGCCCAAAAACAAAAGCCGGAAATGCTACGAACATCGCCGGCCGAGTTAGGGTGACATTAGAACAAATCCGCTAAGACTGCTTATTTATCACCAAAACAACGCAAATGTATGGATTTTAAGGCTCATTCTGCCCCGCCGTGTCCACAATGGGGGCTAATCAAAACTCTGTTAGTCATGCAGCTGACTGCGATTTTATTAACCGTGGCCACCTTAGGTGTACAGGCCGCGGGAGTAGCACAGACCGTTACGCTAACGGTCAAAAATGTCCCGCTCGAAACCGTCTTCAAGGCCATCGAGCGTCAAACCAACTACGTCGTCTTCGCACCCGCGGATGTCGTGGAAGAGGATCGCAAGGTCACCCTCGATCTTAGAAATGTCTCTCTCGCCGATGCCCTGGAAGCCTGTTTTAAGAACATGCCCTACACCTGGTCCATCGAAGGACGGGTGATTGCCGTCGAACGCCGGCTTGTCTCCAATGAACCGGCTACAGCGCTGCCGCCGCCCACCGAGATCCATGGCAGGGTCACCGATAGTCTGGGTATACCGCTGGAAGGCGCCAGCATCATGGTCAAAGGCGCCAAACGCGCGATCCAAACCGATGCAAAAGGGAATTTCACTTTAGCGGTACCCGACTCCAGCGCGGTCCTCGTCGTATCCTACACGGGCATGGCGCCCCGCGAAGTTCGACTGAAGCACGTAGGCAGCATCTTTACCATTACCCTGTATCCCAGCAACAACCCGTTGGATCAGGCCCAGGTCATTGCCTATGGCACGAATACCCGGCGGCTGAGTGTCGGCTCGGTGAGTAAGATAACGTCCGACGATATTGCGCAGGAACCGATCAGCAATCCGATGATGGCATTGGAAGGACGGGTCGCCGGTTTGGATGTTTCGCAGACCAACGGCATCCCGGGAAGCGGCCAGGCTCTTACCATACGCGGTTTGAACAGTCTCAATATGACCGCCAACAATCCATTGGTATTGGTGGATGGCGTTCCCTTTCTATCGGCCTCGCTGGGTAACACGGGGTCGTTGTCCGGCACCTACAATGGCGCCAGCTACAGTTTGTCCATGAATAGCGGCTTAACTCCTTTTAATCTGCTGAATCCTGCGGATATCGAAAGCATTTCCGTCCTGAAAGATGCGGATGCGACGGCTATCTATGGTTCACGCGGCTCCAATGGGGTCATCCTCATTACGACGAAGAAGGGAAAGCTGGGTGGTCAAACGCAGTTGGATGTGAATGTCTCCGGCGGTTTTGGGAAGGTCGGGCATTTCATGGATCTGCTGAATACGCCGCAGTATCTGGAGATGCGTCATGAAGCCTTCAACAACGATGGAGAAACACCCACCGCTGCTAATGCGCCTGACCTCCTGGTGTGGGACACGACCCGATATACCAATTGGCAGAAGGTGCTGATGGGTGGTGCGGCGAGCTATAATAACGATCAGGTATCTCTAAGCGGTGGAAATGAAAATACCCATTTTATCGTCAATGCCAGTCATATTGAACAGGGAAGTGTTTATCCGGGTGGCTTTGGCGATAACAAGGATGCGGGGCGCTTTGGCATCGATCATACGTCGTTAAACAAGCGATTCAAAGCCAATTTCTCCGTGGGCTATCTGGTAGACAATAATACCTTTACCGATTCCTATTTTGTACAGGATGCGCTGACGCTTGCGCCGGACGCTCCGCCGATACACCTGCCTGACGGGCAGCTGAACTGGGCGGGCTCCACCTGGACCAATCCTTACTCCGCGCTGCAAGTCAAGTT
>JAMFRX010000799.1 GCA_026224995.1 Puia dinghuensis | reverse complement strand
GAGAACTATTTCCAGACCGAACGCCTCATCATGGAAGCCGCCCAGGATATGATGAAGGACAAAAAGAAAAAGGCGCCCGATACGGACGGGGAATCGGCCTTCGATATCGAACGCAAGACCCAGGAAGCCTATCGCAAAGGCGACCTCGACCTTCTCGACTCCCTGGAACGCCTGATGGAGCCCTCCGAGTCCTATATGGAGAAATTCCTCTATCGACGCAACGAGATCCAGGCCACCTCTATCGACAGCATCGTGCAACGGCACTCTCTGTTTGTTGGCGTAGGGGCCGCCCATCTCCCCGGCAAGAGAGGCGTCATCGAGCTGCTGCGCAAAAAAGGCTATACCCTCCGTCCCATCATGATGCCCGATCAGGACGCAACCCGCCGCGACGACATCGACAAGATCAAGGTCCCCGTGACCTTCTCTCCCTTCACGGCTCCCGACGGCGCCTTCTCCGTCCAGCTCCCTGGTAAGCTCTACCGCCGCACCGACAGCCGCTCGCCCGACTCCTGGCAATATGCCGACATGAGCAACGGCGCCTATTATATGATCGGCCGGGTAAAGACGCATTCTTCCTTCTTAGGCCAGAAGGACGAGACGATCCTCAAAAAAGTAGACAGCCTCCTCTACGAGAACGTCCCGGGAAAGATACTCAAGAAGACCCCCGTCATCCGCAATGGATACAAAGGCTATGACATCACCGCCCGTACCCGCCGCGGCGACATCCAACGCTATAACATCCTCGTCACCCCTTACGAAGTATGGGTGTTCAAGATGAGCGGCACCAACAGCTATGTCGAAGGCCCGGAAGCCGAACAGTTCTTTAATTCTATCAGCATCCGTGGCAATGCCCCGGCGGGCTGGACGGCCTTCACCCCCGCCCGCGGCGGATTCAGCATCCGCTGGCCCCACCCGCCCGCACAGAATAAGAACATCTCCGACCCCGACGGCATCGTCCGCTGGGAATATGAAGCCGCCGATTCCGCCACCGGCGATGCCTACCTCCTCTGGAAATCCACCGTCCAGAACTACCGCATCCTCGAAGAAGATAGCGCCGACCTCTCCCTCATGGAAGAGAGCTTCCGCGGCTCGGGCTATATAGACAAGATGCTCACCCGTACTGTCGGCAGCTTCGACGGCCATACCTGCATCGACGCCACCTACCAGCAAAAAGACGGCTCTTTTATCCGGGCCAGGTTCATCCTTCATGGCGCCGACTACTATGTCCTGGCGGCCCATGGCCGGGGTAAGGAAAAAGCATTCGGAGCCTTTTTCGACTCCTTCACCTTCACCCCCTATCTATATCCATCCTTAAGGAATTATACCGACTCCTTCCTGCGCATCAGCGTCACGACCCCCATGGTCCCGGACGTAGATGCCGGCATGCGCCGTATCGTGGAAAGAGCTAGCAGCGAAGAGTTCCTGAACTCCATTCCCGACTACAACAGCTACTGGCCCCGGACCAAGACCGCTCTCTTCCAGGACGACTCCACCGGCGAAGCCGTGTTCGTCTCCGTCGAGACCTTCCCCAAATATTACTATCCAAAAGATACGGCCACCTTCTGGCAGGAAGAGACCAGCGAAAAAAGGATGCGCCGCGACCTGATAGTGAGCGCCAAACAACCTTATAAGCAAGATGACCGCTCCGGTTTCCGCTATACCCTCACCGATACCAATACCACCCGCCGTATCAGCATGTGGGTATTCCTCCAGGGCAATCATCTTTACCGCGTCGTATCGCTCTCCGACTCCCTGCAGGACAACAGCGAATTCCTCAGCCGTTTCTTCGCGACACTCCGGCCTATCGGCCAGCCCGTCGGCCCCCCCGTTTTCGCCAGTAAGCTGGACGCTTTCTTCCACGACTTCTATAGCACCGACTCCCTGCAGGCCCCAAAGGCAAAAGCTGCCATCCCCAACGTCTATTTCGGCGCCGCCGGCGTACCCGCATTGCTCCGGGCCATTAGTAACCTACCCTATAACGGGAAGGATTATTTCGAAACGAAAACCAAATTCATCAACGAGCTCGGCTATATCGACGACTCCGCGGCCATCCCCGCCGTCGTCGCCGGGCTTAAGCAGATCTACGATAAAGCCGGCGATACCAGCACGCTCCAGAATGCCGTCCTCAAAGCCCTGGCCCACCACAAGACCGCGGCGGCCTACCAGGTCTTACGGGAGCTGATGACCCAGGATCCCCCGGTCTTCGAGAACAATGCCGACTACAACTATCTCTTCCGCGATATCGGCGACTCCCTGCCCCTGGCCCGCACCCTTTTCCCCGGCCTCTTGCAGCTGGCAGCCGTTGACGATTATAAATCCAATATCCAGTCCCTCCTCGCCGACCTGGTGGACAGCAACTACCTTCAGGCTTCGGATTATGAACCTTACTTCAGCCAGATATATTTCAACGCGAAGATCCAATGGAAAAAACAAGAGGGGAAAGATGAGAAGAAGCTGCAGAAGAAAGAGGACGAGAACGACGACAGCCCCGATGCAGACGGCGACGATAACGGCTCCGGCAGCCCGCTGGACGACTATGCCATTCTGCTCCAATCTTTTTACGATAAGAACCCGACCATCCCGCATTTTTTCGACAAGCTCCTACAAAGCCGTGATGCCCAGCTACGCCTGAGCACGACCCTGTTGCTCCTGCGCCATCACCGGCCGGTAGCGGACTCCATCCTCACCGCCCTGG
>JAMFRX010000798.1 GCA_026224995.1 Puia dinghuensis | reverse complement strand
TTGGCATCTCCTTCGCCGAAATGATCCGCCAGGGGAAGGTCGATATTATCAGCTGTACGGGCGCTAATCTGGAAGAAGATGTAATGAATCTCGTTGCGCATAGCCATTACAAGCGCGTTCCCAACTACCGCGACCTGACGCCGCAGGACGAATGGAATCTATTGGAAAACCACTTCAACAGGGTCACGGACACCTGTATCCCGGAAGAGGAAGCCTTCCGTCGCCTGCAGAAACACCTGGTAAAAGTGTGGAAAGATGCGGAGGCCAGCGGTGAGCGATATTTTCCCCACGAATTCCTCTATAAGGTTGTCCTTTCCGGGGACCTGAAACAATATTATGAGATCGATCCCAAGGATAGCTGGATCGTCGCGGCGGCAGAGAAGAATATCCCCATCGTGGTTCCCGGCTGGGAAGACAGCACTACGGGCAACATTTTTGCAAGCTATGTGATAAAGAATGAGCTGAAGGCGTCCACCGTTAAAAGCGGGATCGAATATATGACCTGGCTGGCGGGCTGGTACCGGGAGAACAGTGGTGGAAAAGGAGTTGGCTTTTTCCAGATTGGGGGTGGCATCGCCGGGGATTTCCCGATCTGCGTGGTCCCCATGATGTACCAGGACCTGGGATGGCACGATGTGCCTTTTTGGGGTTATTTCTGTCAGATCTCGGATTCCACTACCTCCTTTGGCTCTTATTCCGGCGCAGTGCCTAATGAAAAGATCACCTGGGGCAAATTGGATATCCATACGCCGAAATACATTATTGAAAGCGATGCTACCATCGTCGCCCCGCTCGTTTTTGCGTGGGTGCTGGGGTGGTAATTAATGTTAGTCACTATGAATGCAAGTTCTGAAGAGCTGTACCTGGAAGCCGAGGCCGATATCAAGAGCAACCATTATGCAGAGGCTTTCAAAAAGTATGAGGGCATCCTGTATGAAGAGCCGGATAGCGCACCGGCGCATAACTCTATGGGCTGGCTGTACAAGACCCAGTTCGACGATTATGCCAAGGCGGAGAATCATTTTCTCACCGCCATCAAATGCGATCCCTTATATCCTCACTCTTATTTCCATATCGCCGCCCTGCTAATGGACATGGAGCGGTTCGACGAGCTTCGCCAGCATCTGGAAAAATGTCTGCGCGTCCGGACCATCGACAAATCCTGGGTCTACGGGAGGTTTGCCCTTTCCGAAGAGCTACGACAGAATTATGAAAAGGCCGTCTTCTACTTCGAAAAGGCCGTTCTGGCCAGCCAAAATGACGAAAAGATCAAGGATTACCGGCAAGACATGGAAAGGTGCCAGATGAAAACCGATATTTTGAAAAAACATAAGGAAAACCAGGAGAGTCAGTCCAATTGATCTTTTTTTCGATTGATTTTTCTTCGGGGGTATACATAAAAAAACAAGCACTCCATTACAGAGTGCATTGTTTACTCCTAACTGACCTATGAAAAACGTCGTCTCCGGATCAAGGAGAGCGAAATATCTTTTTGTGAAGGCGTCAGTTAGATGATTGCCTTACTGGAACGAAGTTGATCAAAAAGTACAGCATGGAAAAATAATGGCGGCTGTTTAACCACGGGTTAACATTGGTTAATAGACTTATACGAAGGCTCTAAAAAGCTGTATGGGAGGCTATTTCAGCACTTTGAGCCGCACCATTTCGATTCGGGTGTCGCTGACGTTAAGGATCTCGAACTCATAGTCCCCGATGATGATGCGGTCTTTCAGGTGCGGGATGGTTTCATGCTGGTTGATGATAAAGCCGGAAAGGGTTTCCGACTCGTTGTCCGGAAGATCGAATGCATATTTTCGGTTGAGATAATCCAGCTCCAGCCGGCCGGAAAGGATGTATTCGTCATTGGACAGCTTTCGCTCCTCGAACTCCTCGGTATCGTATTCGTCGCGGATCTCGCCGAAGATCTCTTCCAGCAGATCTTCCATGGTAACGATACCTGCCGTTCCGCCGAATTCGTCCACCACCCAGGCGATGCTCTTTCTTTCCCGGCTGAATTTGTTGATCAGGTCCGTAGCGCTCATGCTTTCCGGCACGGCCGGTATGGTGTGCAGTATTGTTTTGATGAATGGCGGGTTTTTAAACAGGTCGAGCTGATGGATATAGCCTGTCACATGATCCAGGTTGCCGTCATAGACCACTAGCTTACTGAGCCTTGTCTCCACGAATTTCTTTCGCACGTCCACCATAGTCAGGTTCATGTCAATGCCCTCGATCTCTTTCCGGGGTACCAGGCATTCCCGCACCCTTACCTTGGGAAGGGCCAGGGCCGCTTCGAAGAGGCTTTTATTCAGGTCTTTAGCATCTTCCTGGGTGTCGCCTGTCTGTTCCAGGAAATTCTCCAGGTCGGTGCCTGAAAACGTCGCCTTCCGCTCGTCGATGCGGACATTGAAAACATATTTTAATATCCATTGCGCAATTGCCACGAAGAATCCAATGAGGGGGGACAGCAGCCGATTGAAAAATTCCATGGTCTGGGCAAAAAAGGACAGCAACGAGTCGCTTTTGGCACGGAACAAGGCCTTGGGTATGAATTCACCGAATAGCAGGATAAAGATGGAGGCGACCAGCGTTTCCGCGCAAAGGCGGATAGCATTGACGTAGCCGCCGGGCATTTGCCAATGCAAGATGAGAAAGTTCCATGCCGGAAGAAAGGTCTCGCCCACCATGAGGCCGAAGATGACCAGGAAGATAGTGAAGCCGGTGAGCGAGGTGCCGATGAACTGTGAAGGGTTGTCCATAAAATTGGACAGGATCAGCCCGCTGCTGAGCCCTTGTTTTTTCTTCAGCTCTATATTCAGGCGATTGGCGCGCATGAAGGCGACCTCAATGCCCGTGAAGAAGGCGATCATCAGCCATGCAATTACGATCCAGATAAGGGTATTCGTATTGATCATTGTGGCTACGAATGTAGTAGGAAAAATCGATATTTCTTAGCGCCGGGAGCGGGTTACCGCGGAATTTGCCCCATTCCCAGGAAGGCCGTTACCGCGGCTTCGGCCTCGCGACAGGCCTTTTGGAGGTCATCGTTGACGATGATCCTGTCGAAATGATGCTTGAAAGATATCTCGTAGGAGGCTTTATTGACCCTGGCCATCAGGCTTTCTATGGTCTCCGTTCCACGCATTTCCAGCCTGCGGCGCAATTCGTCGACAGAGGGGGGTTCTATGAACAAGGCCAGGGTGGATTCGGGATATTGTTCACGAATGTGAATGGCTCCTTTTACCTCGATATCCAGCAGTGGGGTCTTACCGGCCTGCCAGATCCGTTCCAGCTCACTTTTGAGGGTGCCGTAATACTTTCCTTCATAGACCATCTCCCATTCGACGAAGGCATTGTGCTGGATCTTCTGCTTGAAGCTTTCCAGCGTAAGGAAATAATAGTCCATGCCATCCTTTTCATAAGACCTTGGGTTGCGGGTGGCTGCGGAGACTGAAAAAGCGAGGTTATGAGGGTATTTCTCAAGCAGATAGCGGGTAATGGACGTTTTTCCCGCGCCGGAGGGCGCCGTAATGATTATGATCTTGTGGTCGCTCATATCCTGTTGATTTGGGCGCCCAGCTGCCGGAGCCGTTGGTCAATATGTTGATAGCCCCGGTCGATCTGCTCGATATTCTGGATAATGCTTCGTCCTTCCGCGCTGAGGGCGGCGATGAGCAGGGCTACGCCGGCCCTGATATCGGGGCTGCTCATCGTGATGCCCCGGAGCCGCTGTTCCCGGGCCAGGCCGATGACGGCCGCCCGGTGAGGATCGCAGAGGATGATCTTCGCGCCCATGTCCAGCAGCTTATCGACGAAAAACAGCCGGCTTTCGAACATTTTCTGGTGGATGAGCACGGAGCCGCGGGCCTGTGTGGCCACGACAAGGACGATGCTGAGCAGGTCGGGTGTAAAGCCTGGCCAGGGATGGTCGTAGATAGTGAGCACGGAGCCGTCCAGAAAGCTCTGGATCTCGTAGACGTCCTGCTCCGGGATATGGATATCGTCGCCCCTGATCTCCAGCTGGATGCCAAGCTGCCGGAATTTGTCCGGGATGAGACCGAGCTGGTCGACAGCGGTATTTTTGATGGTGATCTCGCTCTGGGTCATAGCCGCAAGACCGATAAAAGAGCCGATCTCGATCATATCCGGCAGCATCCGATGCTCCGTACCTCCGAGATAGGATACGCCCTCGATGTGCAGCAGGTTACTGCCGATGCCCTTTATCCGGGCGCCCATGCGGGTCAGCATCTTGCAGAGCTGCTGGATATAGGGCTCACAGGCGGCGTTGTAGATGGTGGTGACGCCTTCGGCCATCACGGCCGCCATGATGATATTGGCCGTTCCGGTGACGGAGGGCTCATCCAGCAGCAGGTTACAGCCCCGCAGGTTCGCGGCATCCAGGTGAAAGAGGCCCTCCTGGGCCTGATAGTCGAACCGAACGCCTAGCTTCTCAAAACCTATGATATGGGTATCCAGCCGCCGCCGGCCGATCTTGTCGCCGCCGGGTTTGGAGATAAAAGCCTTACGAAAGCGTGCGAGCATCGGCCCGGCTAACATTACCGAGCCCCTGAGCCGCCCACTCTTCAGACGATAGGCTTCGCTGCGCAGGTATTCGATGTCCACGTCGTCGGCCTGGAACGTACAGGTGTCCCGCTGATGCCGCTCGAGCTTTACGCCCATCTCTTCCAGCAGATCGATCAGCAGATTGACATCTAAAATGTCGGGGATGTTGGAGATAGTCATCTTCTCCGGTGTCAGCAATACGGCGCTGATAATCTGTAAGGCTTCGTTCTTAGCTCCCTGAGGGATGATCTCTCCCTTTAGCTTTTTGCCGCCGATGACTTCGAATGAATTCACGCGCTTGGTTTGATTCCCTTAGAATCTTTTCTTTTTGAATTTGTTACCGCCCCGGTCGTTATTCCGATCATTATTGCGATCGTTATTCCGGTCGTTGTTGTTGCGGTTGTTGTTCCGTGGCTGGAACTTCTGGTTCCGCTTATTGCGGTCGTAGCCATAGCTATTGCCTCTGTTGTCCCTTTCGCGCTCGCGATTCTCATTGGGGCGGAAGCTCTTGACAAATGGAGTATTGGTGAATTCCAGCTGGCCGCCGGTGAGGTTGGTCAGCTCCTGCTGGATGGCGTCGTCGTGTACGGTCTCTTTATGCCAGTTGTTGTAAGCCAGTTTCATGTAATAGGCTACAGCATTGGCAAATCCATTGCGCTTGTCGGGATTTTCTTCCGCCAGCGCTTTGTTGATGACTATCTCCAGGTTTTTTCCCAGATGTGAGAATTTCGGATAGCGCTTGGGGTATTTCAGCGGCTGGGGCCTTGCCCGCAGGGTCTCCCGGGTAGGGATGGGATAAGGCGAAGCCACCTCCAGCTTGAAGTCTGAGATCGAGAAAAGATGGTCCCAAAGTTTATGGCGAAAGTCCTCTACGTTTTTCAGGTGCGGGTTCAGGAAGCCCATCAGCTCGATCACGGCGTATGCGTTACGCTGGCGTTTTTCCTTGTCTTCCAGGCTCATCAGGTACTCTATCATCTTCTGGATGTGGCGCCCGTATTCACGCATCATTAGGTGATTCCGCGTGGTATTATATTCCATTAAGCTAAATTTAGAAAAACAAATCTACAGGAAAAAGCCCAAATAAGGAAAAGCCCCCGATTCGGGGCTCCAAAGCCGGCACCGCCGGCTTGGCCAAAGGCCAATCATAAATGGATTGCCGCAGACGGTTTTTTTTGTCAGGAAACCGTCTGCGGCAATCACAGGCTAATTGGATTTTATGGTTTTTCAGAGGAAATGCTAGTTGATAAGGACCTTGGTGACATAATTATGATTATGGGTAAGATCAGTAGTTCGCAGGAAGTACAGGCCATGTACAGGCTGCGGGTTGAGGTCAAGCCTGATCTGGCTGGTGCCGGCCAGGGTGATGGCCTGCTCCTGCACGATCTGCCCGCTGGTGGCTACGAGCTGTACCAGGAAGCGGCCGGTCTGGCTACTGTTGAACTGAACCTGCAGACTATTGGTAGCCGGGTTAGGGAAGGTCTGGTAGCTGATAGCGTCCTGGTCGGACCCGGAGCCGGCATCCCCGGGATTGATGATCAGGATCGTCGAAATGCTTACTTTCCCTGAAGGATCTGTTTCCTGGATACGGAAATAGAGGTTTCCCACATAAGACGGATCAGGGTTGTATTGATACTGGTATTTTGCAGAAGTACCTGTTGCAGTAGCGTTACCTTCTGCCTGTCCGACGTTGTAGAAGCCTTTTCCGTCTTGGCTGACTTGGATCTCATATTGGGTATTGGGTTGTTGATTAGCGGTTATCCATTGCAGAAGGATGGCGCCCGAATTGGGGGTAGCCGTAAAATCCTGGATGGTCGTGGAAAGGGCGGCGGCAGGACACCAGTAATAGGTCATGCTGAAATTCCCCCAGTAATTGGTGGTAGGCCCTGCAGAATAGTTGAGGCCACCTTGCGTAGATACGACGCCACCGCTGAGGCTGTAAGTAAAGCTCACATTTCCCGTCCCCAGGTAAGGCCCCGTGGCCGTGCTGGTAGAGGCGCTTCCTATTTCATTGCTGAAGATGGCATCCGGTCCGTAAGTGATGGTATCCCCGGGAAAGCCCAGCGGAGCGAGGGTATCAGGGCCATAGGTACGGTTGTACGTGTTGGAGATCGAGATGCCGCCATGCAATGGTCCTTCGAGATCATCAGATACCGTGAGCTGAAACTTATAAATGGTGGAGTCGAAGGCCTTATTGAGCGCCGAAGTAGTCGTCACGCCCGAAACAGTATCATTGAGCGAAAGGCAGGCCAGGTTGCCGATAGCCGGGTTGAACTGCGGAAGGCTTATAGTAGTGGTGGACGCGTTGGTGGCCGGGAAGGAAACATAATAGGTAAGCGGAGTGGCTGGAACTCCAGCGCTGCAATTACATTGCGCAAAAGCCACCCGGGGGATATTTACCATCACGAATATGACAATAAATAAAAGAGTGTACACACGGTTCATAGGCACGAATTTTAATAGGTGACGGACTAACGGATTAATTACTTTAACGGACTAAACGGATTAATACTCAAAATTATAAAAGTGCAAGAATGAGGCCAAAGGATTACTACCCAATTTGCCGGTACCGTAAAAACCACATGTAAACTAATCCTTTATTATATTGAAATCATTGATTGTCATACGGTTGGTCTTTCCTGGTGGTGGATAAAAAAGCCTGAGATCGCAATAGGGTCGGCTTGATTACCTTTGCACTATGCTCATTCTGCTGGATTGCAGACCCCTGCAATATGCCGCCACAAGCGTTCAAAGGCGCCGTCTGATCCTTTCCTTCGTCGCCGGCCTTACCCGGGACAAGGGGGTTAAATGGCTGTTGCTGGTTGATCATACCTACAGGGCCGGCGTCTTTCCGGGCCTCCCGGACCTGCCCTTGCTGTTGCACCGGGCCTTACCCGGGTGGGCGGGATGGAAGCTATGGTATGACTGGCAGATCCCCCGACTGGTAAGGAAGCACCGGCCGGACCTGGTGATGTTGACGGGCGGGGTAGCCGCCGCGCCCATGCAAGTTCCTCAGGCCTTGTGGATGCCGGTTCGCGCCAACCCAAAGGAAGCGAATGGCAGCAGGCAGGAGCCACCTTTATATGCCAGTCGGCTCGGTAGCAGCCTGCGGCGGGCGGAAGCGGTCTTTTGCTTTTCCGAAAAGGACAGGGCCTGGCTGGCTGGCCGCAAGGATACCGTGGAGGAAAAGCTGGTGGTCTTGCGCCCCGCGCCTTCTCAGGATGCGACCCAGCTGTCCGCCGTCGAAAGGGAAAGGATAAAAGGGGAATATGCCCAGGGAAAGGAATATTTTTTTACCGGGGCTACGGCCGCGAACGACGTGGTCTATCTGCTAAAGGCCTTTTCGTTGTTCAAGAAGCGGCAGCTTTCCAATCTCCAGCTGGTGATCGTCGGAGTCATGGATGCGGAAATAAGAGAAAAGCTGGAAACCTATAAATACAGGAAGGACGTGCACTGGAATGACCCGGCAACGGTCTGCAGCGGGCTGCTGGGCGCTGCTTATGCGGCCCTGCTCCGATTGGACGGCGATTCCCTGGGAGCAACGCTCGTCGACGCCTGGAAGTCCGGAGTGCCCGTTCTGGCTGCGAAAGAAGGGTGGCTGCAGGAAATAGCCGGGGATGCCGTCCTCGGGACAGGCGACACTGACCCCGCTATCCTTGCCGGATATATGATGGCGGTATACAAGGACGAAGCGTTGCGTGGGAATCTTATAGAAAAGGGGTTTTTAAGGCTGTCCGACTTCCACCCGGAACGGTCGGTCTCAGCGGTTTGGGCAACCATTGGCAGAGCGTATCCAATAATCAACTAAATTGCGGCTTGCTAATTTTTTTTATGACAACCTCTTCTATCAATATCGATGTGACCCTGGACAAAGATCGGGTACCCGAAGACATCCGTTGGAATGCGTCGGATTCCTCCTCTGAAAATGCCCGTCAGGCCAAGGCCATGATGCTGGCCTTCTGGGACGGCGCCGACAAAACGGCTCTGCGGATAGACTTATGGACCAAGGAAATGATGGTGGACGAAATGGCCGATTTTTTCTACCAGACGCTCATGACCATGGCCGAAACCTATCAGCGAGCTACCCAGGACCCGACGCTGGTCACCGAAATGAAACAGTTTGCCAAAGATTTCTATAAGAAATTCCGGGACCAGCAGCTAAAGACAAATAAATTGTAATCGCTAAATGTATAACATATGGCATTAGAACAAAAAGTAATGGCAGAGCTGAAGACGGCCATGCTGGCAAAGAACGAAGCGGCCCTTCGGGGACTCCGGGCCATCAAGGCGGCGATCATCCTGGCAAAGACTTCCGAAGGCGCCGGTGGTGAATTGCAGGAATCCGACGAAACGAAGCTGCTGCAGAAGCTGGTCAAGCAACGCAAGGACTCCCTGGCCATCTACCAGGAGCAGAACCGCCCCGACCTTGCCAAAAAAGAGGAGGAAGAGATCGCCATCATAGAGAAATTCCTTCCGCAACAGCTGGATGGAATAGCGTTGAAGGCTATCCTGGAAAAGATCATTGCCGAGACTGGCGCCGCCTCGCCGGCAGATATCGGGAAGGTCATGGGGGTTGCAACCAAGCAGCTCGCGGGTCAGGCAGACGGCAAAACGATCAATGCCATTGCGCGTGAGCTGTTGTCCAGGTAATGCCGCTGACCTGTTTTTTTTTGGGTTAAATCGTTTATTTTAGCGGTTAATTACAGGGACAGAATCTTATTAGCTGATGCAATACGAAATCAAACAAGAAGAAAAGTTCAGGTTCATCGAGGAAGGGGAGGGCGAGCCGCTGCTGCTACTGCATGGCTTGTTCGGGGCATTGAGTAATTTCGAGGGTCAGATCGGGTTTTTCCGCCAGACACACAAGGTGGTGGTCCCGATTTTGCCCCTGCTGGACCTGGATTTATTGCATACGACGGTAGGAGGTCTTGAGAAATTTCTGCATAAATTCATTGAATACCGGAATTATAAGGGCATCAACCTTTTGGGTAATTCCCTGGGAGGGCATGTCGGCCTCATGTACGTGCTCCGCCACCCGGAGCGGATAAAATCCCTGACCCTTACCGGCAGCTCCGGCCTTTTCGAGAATGGCATGGGGGATACTTACCCCAAAAGGGGCGATTATGAATATATCCGGAAAAAGACCGAGCTGACTTTCTATGAGCCTCAGATGGCCACTAAGGAGCTGGTGGATGAGCTGTTCGAAACGGTGAATATCCGCATTAAAGCCGTTAAGATCATCGCGCTGGCCAAGAGCGCCATCCGGAACAATTTAGGTGAGGAGGTCAGCGGGATCACACAGCCTACTTTACTCGTCTGGGGCAACAATGACGCCATCACCCCACCCTTCGTAGGCCAGGAGTTTCACAAGCTGATCCCCAACAGCGAACTGCACTTTATTGACAAATGCGGGCACGCGCCCATGATGGAAAGGCCGGAAGAGTTCAACACCATTTTGCTTAAATTTTTGCGAAATTTGAACGCGCCGGCAGCGGTAGCCTGAGTTTTTTCGTCTTATCTTTATATTAATTGTTTCCTTTTGCTAAACAGAGAGATCATATCTGCTGCTATTCCTTCTCTACACCTGAACGACCCCGTTTCACAGGCGTTGGACCTCATGTCCGACTTCCATGTCACCCACTTGCCGGTGGTGGTGGAGGACAAGCTGGCCGGCCTGGTTAGCGAAGACGACTTGCTGAACGTGGAGAATGATGATACACTGCTGGCGCAGCTGCAGCCAGGGTTCTCTAAGCTGGCCGCACATGCCGACAGTTACTTCTATGAGGCCGTTCAGCTGGTCAATGAGAACGGCCTTACGCTCATCCCGGTGATTTCCGGCGAGTCGGAATATACCGGCGCCATCATCGCGACAGACCTGCTAAAGCACCTGGGCCGTATCGCGGGTGTCAACGATCTGGGCGGTATCATCGTCCTGGAAATGGAAAAGGTGAGCTTTTCCTTCACCGAGATCAGCAAATTAGTGGAGACCAACGACGCCCAGATCATCCAGCTCAATACCTATACGGATGCCGCTTCCGGCAATTTTTATATCACGCTGCGCATCAATAAGGCGGAGATCTCGGATATCGTCGCCACTTTTCAACGGTATGAATACCAGATAAAATATTACTTCGGGGAAGAATTGTACGAGAATGAATTGCGTAGCAATTACGACCATCTGATGAATTACCTGAACATTTGATGCAGGGTAGCCTGAAATATTTATTGCCGGTCCTTTCTTTTTTCCTTTCGCTCCCCGCTTTCGCCCAACACGTTCCGCCCGTGAAGGATACTGCAGCCTCCCTCACCTGCACCGTAGGCCAGATCTTCATCCAGGGCAACAGGACGACCAGGAGCTATATCATCCTGCGGGAGCTGTCTTTTCGTAGCGGCGACAACATCACCCTGAGCCAGCTGGTGAAGGCTTTCCACGATGCTCATGACCGGTTGGTCAACACGCACCTTTTCAATGAAGTGGTCATTTATATCAAGAGCTTCCGGGGTTATATTGCCGACGTGGACATCGACGTCAAAGAACGATGGTACATCTTCCCCCTCCCGTATCTGAAGCCGGTGGACCGCAATTTCACGGCATGGGCCCAAAAGCATTACAGCCTCAGCCGCATCGACTACGGCGCCAAGTTCGCCGACCATAATTTCTCCGGCCGCGGCGATAACCTCACGGCCTGGCTGATCACGGGCTATGCGAACCAGTTTGAGCTTTATTACAACCTGCCCAATGCGGATAAGTCGCATCGTCATGGCTTTGGCTTCGGCTTCAATTATTCGGCGCAGAAGGAGCTCGACGTCGGCACGGTCAATAACACCCAGGAGTTCGTCAATGCCGATACCATTGCCTATGCGGGGAAATATCTTAATAAGACGCTCTCTTTTTCCGCCCGATATTTTTTCCGCCCGAGGCTCAAAGTCAAGCATACGGTGAATTTCAATCTGGTGTCCGTCTCCATTGACAGCGCCGTCACGGTCTGGGACCCGCATTATCTAAACAACGGAAAGCGTAGCGTAGTCTATCCCGAGCTCATCTATACGCTGAACTATACGGATGTGGATTATGTCTCCTATCCATTGAAGGGCATCATCTTCGAGACCGCCCTGACCCGAAGGGGTGTCGACCGGGACATGAACTTTTGGCAGCTGTCGACCCGCCTGACCCGAAGCTGGCCCCTGGCTCCGAAACTCTGGTTCGGCATTCAGAACATCAATGTCCTCAAATGGCCGCTCAGCCAGCCTTTCTATAACCAGAGCCTCCTGGGCTATGGCGACCTGTACCTCCGCGGTCTCGATCGTTATGTGATCGATGGCACGGCCGGCGGCGTTATCCGCAACACCCTGTTCCGGGAGCTCTGTAATTTCAACATCCCATTTACCCGGAGCGCTTCCCATGACCATATCCCTATCCGCATCTATGCCACGGCCTTTACCGACTATGGGTACGCCTATAACCAGGACTCCAAGGCTAATTCCCTGGTGAACCGCATGTTGTATACCGCAGGTTTCGGCATTGATCTTGTTACCTTTTATGACCTAAGCTTTAAGCTGGATTATAGCTTCAATCAATTAGGTCAAAACGGGCTATTTTTACATATCCGTAATGATTTCTAAATATAACCATGAAAGTAGCCATATATAGTCGAGTTATTGAATATGAACAGCAAAGCGGCGTCCAGCGCCTTTTCGATGAGCTGATCCGCCAGCACTTGCAGCCGGTGATCCATCAGCCCTTCCTGGAAAAGTTAGGCTCTGCCTTCGTGCTGCCTTCTGATGTCGGCAGCTTCCGGGAATCGGCCGATCTGGATGAGTCGATTGAATTCCTCATCAGCCTGGGGGGAGATGGTACGCTTCTGGACACGGTCGCCCTGGTCAGGGATAAGAATATTCCCGTGCTGGGCATTAATTTTGGCCGGCTGGGGTTTCTGGCCAGCATTGGGAAGGAAGAGCTCACAACGGCAGTCACTGCGCTGGCCAACCGCACTTTTCTGGTCGATAAACGTTCCCTCATCCATTTGGATGCGAACCGCCCCCTATTCGGCGATGTCCCCTATGGCCTTAACGAATTCGCCATCCACAAGACCGATACTTCGCCGATGATCAAGATCCATACGTACCTGAACGGTGAGTTCCTGAATACGTATTGGGCCGACGGGCTGATCGTGGCTACGCCTACGGGCTCCACCGGCTATTCGCTCAGCTGCGGCGGCCCCGTGGTCTTCCCTGATTCGGCCAGCTTCGTCATCACCCCTGTGGCTCCCCATAACCTGAATGTCCGCCCCATCGTAGTGCCGGACAACAATATCATCTCCTTCGAAGTAGAGGGCCGGGCGGAGAATTTTATCTGCGTGCTGGATTCACGAAAAGAGATCGTAGATAAGCAGGTTCAGCTGGCCGTTCGCAGCGAAGCCTTTACGCTTAGCCTTATCCGGCTGAATGAGAACAATTTCCTGCAGACACTACGCGGAAAGCTCTCCTGGGGATTGGATACTAGAAATTAAGGACAATTTAACAAATGGCACAAACGAAAAGGTGGACCATTTTCGTTCCGCAGTAAGATGTTTTATACCAACATGAAGAAGCTATTATTCGGCACCCTGCTGGTTCTTTCGGTCGGTTTTGGGGCAAGGGCACAGGAACAAGCTATCGTTCAGGAAGGAGAGATTGGCATTTCTGCAGGGGTGGCGCAATATTTCGGCGACCTTAACCCGAATCCGCGATTTAATACGCCCAATCTGGCGGCGAGCGCCTTTTTCAGGAAGAACTTCGGCTCCTATGTGGCCCTTCGTGTCGCCGCCTCCTATGCTTTTCTGGCCTATTCGGATAAATACAACTCCTATAATGAGTTCATGTATCGCCGTAACCTGAGCTTCAATTCGAATATCTGGGAGCTGGCCGTCCAGGGCGACTTCAACTTCTTCAAATATATTCCCGGAAGCGAATATCACCGGTTCACGCCCTATGTCACTTTCGGCGTGGGCATATTTAATTATGACCCCTATACCTATTACCAGGGACAGAAGGTATACCTGCGTTCGCTGGGCACGGAAGGTCAGGGGTCAGCCGCCTATCCTGACCGTAAGCCTTATGGGAGCATGGCGGTTTGCTTCCCTCTGGGCGTAGGGGTCAAATACAGCCTTAACAGGAAGATAAACATAGGATTAGAGGTTCTTTACCGGTTTACGACCACCGATTATATTGATGACGTAAGCAAGACCTATGCTCCCAATGCCCAGCCACAATATCTGCCGAATGGGCAGCCGACCCTTTGGTATGCATTGCAAGACCGGTCCTATGCGACCGGCGAGCCCATCGGGATACAGGGACGGCAGCGGGGTTATTCCAATCAAAATGACAGCTATCTGACGGCTCAGTTTACCGTTTCCTTTAATCTATTCTCCTATAAATGCCCGAGCGCGCAGTAGATGTGCCAGCGAAACACCTATCTTTGTGCCCTTTAAAAATGGCTTCATGAGTGTGTTGAAGGATAATATTGATCTCAAAAGGCTCCCCCGCCATATTGCCATAATTATGGATGGGAATGGCCGTTGGGCTCAGGAGAAGGGGCAGGACAGGCTCTTTGGTCATTTTCATGGGGTGGAAAGCGTGAGGGACATCGTAGAAGGCTGTGCTGAGCTGGGCATCGGCTACCTGACCTTATATGCGTTTTCAACGGAGAACTGGGACCGGCCGGCCTATGAGGTCACCGGGCTGATGGAGTTGCTGGTAGAGACTATCCGAAAAGAAGTAGAGACCCTGAACAAGAACAATATCCGGCTACACGTGATCGGGGATATGACCATGCTACCCGAATATGCAAGCCTGGAGCTCAAAGAGGCCCTTGAGCTTACGGCGGCGAATACGGGCCTCAACCTGGTGATGGCCCTCAGCTATAGCAGCCGCTGGGAGCTTACCGAAGCCGTCAGGAGCCTGGCCCGGGAGGTCAATGCAGGAAAGCTGGACCCGGAATCCATCACGCAGGATACCCTGGAGCAATACCTGTCGACCAAGGATTTTCCCGACCCTGAGCTCATGATCCGCACCAGCGGAGAATATCGTATTAGTAATTTCCTATTATATCAACTTGCTTATGCCGAATTATACTTCACCAGTGTCCGCTGGCCCGATTTCCGCAAGCAGGACCTCTATGAAGCAATTTTGGATTTTCAGGGACGAGAAAGAAGGTTTGGCAAGACAAGTGCTCAGATCCAACAGGATTTGATGGCCCCGGGCTCCACTTTTTAACAAACACTTTGTATAAATCACCTTAATTTGCCGCCCTAAGTCCCAGGAGGCAAGCAAGGCTTGCGAACGAGACCTTGCCGGTGGCAAGGTCGAAATTCAGGTCCGAAGGACAGAAATTAGCGCTTTTGCCGGAGACGCGTTAATTTTTTAAAGTGCGTTTTCCGACAAATCTAAAAAACCGACTGGATGCAACGAAGATCGCTGATTTGCGTTTTTTTATTGACCACTTACTGCTTACTGAACTCATTCGCTGCTCAATCCCAGGGGACGGACTCTACGAAAAAAGCGCCTATCCACGATTCTATATCTGTACACAATACCTTAAGATCATCGGCAGATACCACTCCACATTCTTTAACAGATACCATTAACGTCCGTCAGGATACCATTCCCCGCTCTGTAGATCCCGAACTCTTTGCTCTTGGCAACCAAAAGAATCCTCCCAGAGAATATGTCATAGCCGGCATAAAGATCTCCGGAACGAAATACCTGGATGAATCTCTGCTAGCCTCTATTTCCGGGCTGACCGTAGGCGATAAGGTCACGATCCCCGGCGGCGATAATTTCAGCAAAGCGATCACCAACCTCTGGAAACAAAACCTCTTCGCAAATATAGCTATCTACTTTACCCGCCTGGTGGGCAACAGCGTCTACATTGAGATCAACGTGACGGAGAGACCGCGGCTGGCAAATTTCTACTTCAAGGGTGCCGGGGTGAAGAAGGGCGACGCCGACGACCTGACGACGAAGACGGGCCTCATCAAAGGGCGCGTTGTCACCGAGAACATGAAGCGCTCCGCCGTCCAGGCCATCAAGAAGTTCTATGCCGAGAAGGGCTACCAGGACGCACATGTACGGACCACCGAAGCGCGCGATCCGGTGGTACAGAATTCGGAGATCGTGACTTTCTACATCGATAAAGGACCGAAGGTCCGCGTCTTCCAGATCGACTTTTTCGGTAACCAGGCCATCCGGGAGGCCAAGCTGAAGCATGAGCTCAAGGATACCAAGGAGCTGAGCCGCCTGACCATCTACCCGCCTACCAACCAGACGCCTTACGGTCCGCATGATTCCGTGACGCTCCGCCAATACCTTACCAATTGGGGCTTCCTCAGCTTCCATGCCACCAAGGAGTTCCTGGACCCCTACTTCCGGTTCAAGATGTTCAGCTCGGCCAAATTTAACGCCGCGAAATATGAAGATGACAAGCAAAAGGTCATCTCCTACTATAACTCTCAGGGCTATCGTGATGCCAACATCGTTGCCGATACGCAGTATGTGGACACCAGCCGCGCCGGCAGGGGAGACCTGAATATCGCCATCAAGGTCGACGAAGGCCACAAATATTATTTCGGCAATATCAGCTGGAAGGGAAATACCAAATATTCGGATTCCATTCTCAATCTGATCATGGCCGTCCATAAAGGCGATGTCTATAATTTAGACATCCTGAACAAGAAGCTGGGCAAGCAGATGTCGGCGGAAGGCGGCGATATCAGCGGTCTTTATATGGATGACGGCTATCTGTTCTTCCACGTCGACCCTGTTGAGACGGCCGTCTACAACGATACCATCGATTTCGAGATCCGAATGGTCGAAGGTCCCCAGGCTACCATCAAGAATGTGACCATCGCCGGCAATGATAAAACCAATGAATATGTGATCCGGCGCGAGCTGTTCACCATCCCCGGCGACAAGTTCAGCCGTTCGGATATCATCCGGACGACCAGGCAGATCGCCAACCTCGGGTTTTTCAACCAGGAAAAGATCAACCCCGGCATAGTTCCCAACCAGGAGGACGGAATGGTGGATGTCAACTGGACGGTAGAAGAAAAGTCCGGCAACCAGCTGGAGCTGTCTGCCGGCTGGGGCGGCGGTATCGGGCTTACCGGTACGGTGGGCATCACCTTCGCCAACTTCTCCATCAAGAATATCTTCCATAAAGAAGCCTGGCAGCCGCTGCCCGAAGGCGACGGCCAAAAGCTGAGCCTCCGCGTCCAGTCCAACGGCAAGGCTTACCAGTCCTATAACTTCTCCTTCACCGAGCCCTGGCTTGGCGGAAAGAAAAGGAACTCCCTGACGGTTAGCCTCTACCGCAGCATATTCCGTACGGGAGGCTATAATTTCCACACCAACACCTATGCGTTCAGCGACAGTAACTCCCTGAAGAACTTCGGGATCACCCTGGCCCTGGGCAAACAGCTGAAGTGGCCGGATGACTATTTTACGCTGACCTATTCCGTCAACTATACGCAGTATGACCTGAACAACTATTCGCTGTTCACCTCCGCCTTCCGGAATGGCTTCTCCACGAACTTTAGCTTCAAGATAGCGCTCAGCCGCTACAATCTTGACCAGCCGATCTATCCAAGGAACGGCTCCAGTCAGCTCCTGAGCGTGCAGTTCACGCCACCGTATTCTCTTATCGACCATGGGATCACCCAGGATGATAGCTATAAGCTTCCGGAATATCATAAATGGCGGTTTACCAGTGACTGGTACCTGCCCATCGGCGATGCCATGGGCGCCGACAAGTCGCGCCAGTTCGTGCTGAAGGTCTCGGCGAAATACGGGTTCATGGGCCGTTACAATGCCGGTCTCGGCTTCTCGCCCTTCGAACGTTTCCAGGTTGGAGACGCGGGTCTGACAAATAACTTCGGGCTCCTGGGCTATGATATCATCTCGCAACGCGGCTATCCCGTTTACCAGAATTCCAACCCCAAGGTCAATCCCGACCAGCAGCAGGCTACCGAGTTCTTTACGATGTTCAATAAATATACGCTCGAGCTGCGCTATCCGTTTACGACCAACCCCAGCAGCACCATCTACGGTCTGACCTTTTTCGAGGCTGCCAATGGCTGGTATGACTATAAGACCTACAATCCCTTTGAGCTTCGCCGAAGCGTGGGGCTTGGGATGCGTTTCTTCCTGCCGATGTTCGGTCTGCTGGGCTTCGACTACGGCGTAGGGCTGGACAGGATACAGAACGGCTCACTGCGGGATGCGACCCGGTTTACGTTTATGCTGGGCTACGAACCGGATTAATTATTTATTTTCATGTCCTAAATAGTACTGACCATGAAAAACATCATCCTTACCATCACCTGTCTCCTCGGCCTTTTCGTTTTCGGCCGGGCACAGGAACGGTATGCCATCGTAGACACCAAATACATTCTGGACAAAATGCCGGAATACAAGGAAGCGCAAAAAAAACTGGATGCTACCAGCATGCAATGGCAAAAAGAGATAGACACCAAGCAGGCCGGCTTGGATAAAATGTATAAAGACTATGATGCCGAGCAGGTTATGCTTAGCGATACCCTTAAAAAGAAACGTGAGGACCAACTGTTCAACATGGAAAAAGAGGTTCGTGATCTTCAGAGGAAACGTTTTGGGTATGAAGGCGACCTGTTCAAATTGCGTCAGGAACTGGTAAAACCCATACAGGATAAGGTCTACAACGCTATCCAACAACTAGCCGTTAACAGAATGTATGAGCTAATTTTGGATAAAAGTGAGGGAATTACTGTTATATTTGCCGACCCAAAACTGGACAAGAGCGACGATGTTCTTAAAACGTTAGGTATTAAATAAATGCATAATATAATTCATCCAACTAAAATGAAAAAGATTCTCACTATTGTAGCAGTGGTTATGGGCTTGGTTATGGCGGGCAATTCGACAAAGGCCCAAGGTGGTGCAGCAGAAAAGAAAATTGGTGTTATCAGCCTGCAGGAGCTGATCCCCACGATGCCTGAATACAAGAAGGCTGATACGGCCCTCAACGATTATCAAAGCGCGTTGGGACAGAATTTCGAAGACATGAAGCGGGAATATTTTGAAAAAGACAGCTCGCTGAACTCCAAGGATTCCTCCAAGCTGACCAAGGCTCAGCTCGAAATAAAAAGAAGGGAAGTGAGCGAGCTGCTGCAGAAATTGCAAGGTTGGCAGCAGCAGGCGCAGCAGATGTACCAGCAGAAGCAGCAGGATCTGATCACGCCCATTCAGAAGAAAGCTCTGGAAGCCGTACAGGCAGTTGCCAAAGAGAATGGCTATGCGTATGTGCTGAGCAAGGAAGCCCTGCTGGTTTCGCCGCCCGCAGAAGACATCCTGCCCCTCGTCAAGAAGAAGCTGGGTATCCGTTAAGCATACCAACCTTAAATAAACGAATTGACGCCAGGGCCATATCCCTGGCGTTTTTGTATACAGCACGCATATGTCACAGCAACCCATAGGTGTATTTGATAGCGGCTATGGCGGCCTCACCGTTCTCAAGGAAATGGTGAACAGGCTGCCGCAGTACGATTATATTTATCTGGGGGATAATGCCAGGGCACCATATGGCAACCGCTCTTTCGAGACGGTGTATCAGTATACCCTGCAATGCGTCCAATGGCTGTTCGACCAGGGCTGTCCACTGGTGATCATCGCCTGTAATACCGCTTCGGCCAAGGCCTTGCGCACTATCCAGCAGCTGGACCTGCCCCGGATAGCGCCCCAGAACCGGGTTCTGGGCGTTATCCGCCCGACTACGGAAGTAGTGGGCCGGTATACCCGTACCGGGAATGTAGGGGTGCTGGCTACGCGGGGAACTGTGCTTTCGGAGTCTTATCCCATAGAGATCGCTAAGTTCTTTCCCGGGCTTCGGGTCTTTCAGCAGGCCTGCCCTCTATGGGTACCGCTGATAGAGAACAACGAGCACGATAAACCCGGCGCCGACTATTTTGTCAAAGCCTATACGGATCAGCTGCTGGCGCAGTCCCCGGGTATAGATACGGTGCTCCTTGCCTGTACGCATTATCCCATGCTGAAGGATAAGATAGCGGCCTGCCTGCCGCCCGCGAGCCGGATCATCTCGCAGGGAGAGATCGTCGCCGATAGTTTGGCGGACTATTTGCAACGTCATCCGGAGATGGAGGCGCGGTGCAGCAAGGGGAAGACGTTGAGATTCTACACTACAGATTCGACGGAAGATTTTGATAGCCACGCCAGCATTTTTTATGGGGGGGCTTTGCGGTCGACTCATGTCTTATTAACTTAATATTCCGAAGATTCAGTATGAAAAAGGCGATAGTCTATGGGATGTTGCTGACCGCGGTGTTCATCGCTTCGTGTAAGAAGGAGACGAGCATCGAGAATGGGAACAGTGCCGGTGGGAATTTTGTGGCGCAGATAAATGGCGTTCATTGGGCGGCGACTTACAATACGGAGCAGGCTGCATTGGCCAGGGACACGATCCTTATCTCAGGCATCAGCTCTGACGGCCAGGAGATCAGCATGACTATCACCGACACGGTGGCGGGCACTTATACGCTCAATCAGCAATCCACATCCCTGGCAGCCTATGCGAGTACCGATTCTTCCGGTCTCTACGCCTTAACGACAAACCAAAGCGCCGACGCTTCCCTGGCCGGCGGGACAGTTACCATCACTCAAATTGATAAGGTGAATAAGACCTTATCGGGGGTTTTTACTTTTAAAGCCTACCGGACCCTTGACGGCCAGCAAAGAACGATCACGGCCGGGCAATTCAACCAGCTGCCCTATACCGACACGTTGCCGGTCATCATTCCCAAGGATACGCTTGCGGCTACAATCAATGGCACCTCCTGGACGGGCCAGAACATTACGGCTTCGGCGATCTCCGGGGAGCTTACCATCTCCGGCTATTCGGGTGACGGGACCCAGAGTATAGGGTTGATCCTGCCTAGCTATTCTGTGCCAGCGACTTACCCGATGACCATTACCGGGGCCATTCCGACCTATATCGGGGTCTATGATGTGGTGAGCAATGGGAGCAATAACGAAGTTCCGGCGTCTTCCGGCAGCATTACCATCCTGGAAAACAATACTACGACAAGCTGGCTAAGGGGGACGTTTGCGTTCTCCACCGCCGCCGCACCGCCCCAATCGGGTAATGCCATCACCGATGGGTTCTTTTCGGTATATTATGGGCAATAAGTTCGTTTTTGTGAGTTTTTTTCGTAGTTTTGCCGTCCCTTTCACCGGCCGCGGGGATGGTGCCTCGTAGCTCTGGATTGAATTCTGCAACTAAGTAAAAAAATTATTCATGAAGCGTACATTTCAACCTCACAGACGTCGCCGTAAGACGGTCCACGGCTTCCGCAAGCGGATGCAGACTGCCAATGGCCGCAAAGTGCTGGCTTCCCGCCGTGCAAAGGGTCGTCATAAGCTGACCATCTCTGACGAGTCAAGATTAAAATAGACATAGGCCGGTAGGTTCTATATAGTTATTTTTTTGAATAGCTTCGGGTGTCCCGGAGCTATTTTTCATTAAGCCGCCGCTATGCCTCAGCAAAGATATACCTGGAAGAAAGAGGAAAAGCTCAAGAGCCGGAAACGGATAGAGCGGGTGTTCAAGGAGGGAAGGAATTTTTCCGTCTTTCCCTTCAAGGTCTTTTACCTGCTCGCGGGGACGGGGGCCGTCGATCTCCCTGCCCGTTCGACCACCGCTCCCCCTGAAACGGTGCCGCTCCAGGCTGGTTTTGGCGCCGGCACGCGCCATTTCAAGAAAGCCGTAGACCGCAATCGCATTAAGCGGCTGAGCCGCGAAGCCTATCGCCTGCAGAAGCAGCCACTTTCAGGCCAGCTGCGGGAAAAAGGGCTGTCTATGGCCGTGTTCTTTATTTATACGGGGAAGGAGCTGCCGCCCTTCGAGCTTGTAAGCGAGAAGATCGGCGTAGCTTTGAAGAAATTAATGAAGGAAACAGCATGAGCAAGGTTTTGCGCTTCCTGGGGCTGCCGCTGATAGCCTTGATCAGGATCTATCAATGGGTGATCTCACCGGCCATCGGGCCGCGGTGCCGATTTACGCCCAGCTGCTCGCACTATGCCGTGGAGGCGCTAAAAAAACATGGATTGATCAAAGGCACCTGGCTGGCCTTGCGACGGATAGCCCGTTGTCATCCCTGGGGAGGGCATGGAGCGGATCCTGTGCCTTGAGGCAGGGTGCTGGGCCTATCGATTGGGGATGCCAGTTGCCAGGAGCGGCCTACCGGTCCAACCAACCTGCCGGAAGGGCATTTACTTTGTCGTGGTACTGTCGGCCGAACTGCTTCCGGCCATCTTCTGGAGGTTGGCGATGATCTCCCGCATCTCTTTCATGCTATAGAATTTATAGATGGCGGGTACCGATCCGGCATCGAAGGAGCCGGGAATGGTAGTAAAGGGGCCGAAGATTTTGGCCTGCGTCTCCGTGGTGATCTTTACGACCTTGCCGGGTATGATGAAGTAATTCTGATTGGCATCGCTCACGTTCTGTCCCATGGACAGCTTCTGCAGGCTATCCAGCTTCTGCTTGAGTGCGTCCTGGGTGATCCTGCCTTCCCCGCCTTCTGCGCCGACATGCTGCTTGCTGCCGACTACCGTATCCGTTTTTACATTGGCGACATAGAGTCCGTCTTCTGGTATCGTAAGGGTGTATTTCCCCTGTGGGGTCTCTACGTTCAGCGTCACCGGGTCGCCGGTAGGGAAATCCAGTTCCTGTTCGTGGTGGGTGGTGCCGTCGCCATTGGCAACAGTAATATGCTGCTGGGTATTATCTACCTGCATTTTGTCACTGGCGTAGACCAATACTTTTTTCATGTGGCCTTTACAAGCCGAAAAACCCACCATAGCTGCGATTAACAGGAAACCGGAAACCTTTTGCATAGTTAGAAGCTATTTAAGGCCGGCTCTGGGGAGCCGGCCATTTTATAAAGAATTTATTTGCCGTAATGCTCGTTCACTTTGTCCCAGTTTACGACCTTCCAGAAAGCTCCGAGGTAGTCGGCGCGCTTGTTCTGATATTTAAGGTAATAAGCATGTTCCCATACGTCCACGCCCAGGAGCGGCGTGCCTTTTACTTCGGCCACATCCATGAGCGGGTTATCCTGGTTGGGCGTGGAAGAGATCTCGAGCTTGCCGTCCTTGAGGATGAGCCAGGCCCAGCCGCTACCGAAACGGCTAATTCCGGCGGCATTGAACTTCTCCTTGAAGGCGTCGAAGCTGCCGAAAGTAGTATGAATATCATCAGCTAACTTTCCAGCAGGAGCGCCTGTGGACTTCGGTGACAGGATCTCCCAGAAAAAGCTGTGGTTCCAGTGACCGCCGGCGTTATTGCGAACGGCCGGGCTGATGGAGCCTGCTTTCTGCACGAGCTCTTCGAGGGATTTGCCCTCATTGGGCGTGCCGGCGATCGCTTTATTTAAATTGTCGATATAAGCCTGATGATGCTTACCGTGATGGATCTGCATGGTCGTAGTGTCGATGTGCGGCTCTAATGCATCGAATGCATAGGGCAGCGCAGGAAGTGTAAATGCCATAACTAATGTTTTAATGTATTAAAAATATTATAGTCGTGTCAATTGCCTGAAGGGATGACAAATCTACAGGAAAAAGACCAGAAGACAAATAGAAGGAGCCAGACCATCGAAAATGCCGAACAGGACCCGAAGCCGTGTTAGATGCATGTGGGACTGGCCGTCGACGCGATGGGCGGGTCCATAATGGACAGAAGGCGCAATGGCCAAACCAGGTCCCAGTGAAGGTCTGTTGCGACCGAAGACCGGTCAACAGGTGAGGGTTAGCGTTTGGACCGGAAGAAGTCCCGCATCAGGGTGGCGCAGTCTTCCTGGAGAATCCCCCCCACCAATAAAGTTTTGGGGTGGAAGGGCCAGGGTGCGGGCGCGTCGCCGATACCACGGCGATAGCCATTCTTCTCGTCTTCGGCCCCGAAGACGACTTTTCCGATCTTGCTCCAGTACAAGGCGCCGGCGCACATGAGGCAGGGTTCTACGGTGATATAGATCGAAGCCTCGGGCAGGTATTTGCTGCCCAGGTGATTGAAAGCGGAGGTAAGGGCGATGATCTCGGCATGGGCTGTGCAGTCGGTGAGGCGTTCCGTCTGGTTGTGTCCGCGCGCAATGATACGGCTGCCCATGACTATGACGGCGCCTATGGGGACTTCGTCCTCTTCGTATGCCAGCCGGGCCTCTTTGAGGGCCTGCTGCATGAAATATTCATCGTTCATCGGGGATGCAAGATAATACTAAATCAGCTGTAGCTTGGCGACCCTTGGGTCGACGATCACCTGGTCGTGTTCGAAGTCCAGCTTTATCCGCCACTTCTGCATGGTGGCGGCGCCGATGATGGCTTCTTCGGTGAGGCCGGGAACGACGAGGAATTCGTCGGAGAGGAGGACGTCGTTGATATAGAAGTCAAGCCTTATCGCATGGCTGATCTCGATGTAATGCCCTTCGCTGGCGGTGGCTAGTTTGCGAATGCGACCTAAATGGATCGGCGTTTCCAGGTCACGAATGTATTCCGGGTGAATGCACGATAAGTTCGCACCGCTGTCGAACAATGTATAAAGGTTCTTCTCGCCTTTGGACCCAACGTATAATAGTGGATGTTTAATGATAGACATAAGGTAGCAATTTTTTGTAAAATTATTTCCTTACTGCCAGAAAATTTTTGGAAGTTTCGTGATTGCGCGCACTATTTTACCACGCGCAATCTTCGAGCTGGCTTGCCGAAAAAGCAGCACTCGCGCGTTGAGGCAGAAAACCCGAATAGCGTTCCTGCAATTGTAGCAGGACGGCTTCGATCTCTTCGACGCTATTCTTATGGACGAGCTGAGTGCGGAATTCCTTGATGTTCGGGAAGCCCTTGAGATAATTAGTATAATGCCGGCGCATTTCGAGGATGCCGACGACGGGACCTTTCCATTCCACCGAGCGAAGGAGGTGGTCGCGAATGGCGCCGATGCGCTGTTCGATGGTCGGTGGGGGTAA
>JAMFRX010000797.1 GCA_026224995.1 Puia dinghuensis | reverse complement strand
CTGGCGAATGCGCTGATCGCCATGGCCGAATATTATAACAAGACAGGCGCCCAATCGAACGCCTACCAGGCCCTTCGGCAGGCCTCGGCCCTGAACGATAGCGTACTGGCCTCGGCCAACGTTAAGCAGGCCAATACCCTGTCCGCGATCTACGACAACGACAAAAAAGAAATGCGGATAGCCGAGCTGGAATTGGACAAGAAGATCCAGGCAGATGCCGTTCGGCAAAAGGCCCTGCTCAATATCGCCTTGTACATTACGATAGTGGCGCTCATCGTGATCGGCATCAGTTTGTATCTCAACTTTAAGAAGAGCCAGAAGATCGAGCGCCAGCGGATAGCCGAGCTCGAAAAAGAAAAACAGCTCATGGGTATCGAAGCCATGCTAAAGGGACAGGAAGAGGAACGAAGCCGGCTTGCCCGGGACTTGCACGACGGCCTGGGCAGCATGCTTTCCGGGGTAAAAATTTCCTTTTCTACCTTGAAGGACAACATCGCCATGACCCCGGAGAACGCCGTCGCCTATGGTAATGCCCTGGAAAATCTGGACAACATCGTCGTCGAGCTCCGGAAAGTGGCCCATAACCTCATGCCCGAAGCGCTAGTCCGGTTTGGCTTAAAAAGCGCCGTCAAAGACTTCTGCGAATCCATCCGCCTCGCTGGCAATACCGAGATCATCTGCGAGCAATTGGGTACCGAAAGAGAGCTGGGTAATATAGCCGACGTCAATGTATACCGCATCGTCCAGGAGCTCATCAACAATGCGATCAACCATGGCAAAGCAGACCGCGTCCTGGTTCAGCTGACAAAAACGGACGAAAAGATGTTCATCACGGTCGAAGACGATGGAAAAGGCTTTGAGTCAAATAAGCTCAAGGACGCTCCAGGCATCGGCTGGGCCAACATCAAGTCCAGGGTCAACTATTTTAATGGGATGATCTACATAGACTCCAAGCCCAGCGAAGGCACCACCATAAACATAGAGCTAACCGCATAGACATGATACAAGTTTACATAGTAGAAGACCACAACATGGTGATCGAAGGCCTCCGGGTGCTCCTGCAAAGCGAGCCAGAGATCGATATAGTGGGCTCAGCCGGCACCGCCGGAGATTGCCTGCTCTGGTTTGCAGAAAATAAGGCCGATGTCCTGCTGATGGACATCAACCTCCCCGACAAAAGCGGGGTAGACCTGTGCCGGGAGCTCAAGACAAAATACAAGAAACTCATGATCCTCGGCCTCAGCACCTTCAACCAGGGGATATACATGAACAAGCTCATGGAGAACGGCGCCAGCGGCTACCTCCTGAAGAACCTCACCCGCCAGGAGCTCATCGACGGAATAAAGACAGTCTACAGCGGCGGCATCTATTTCAGTTTCGAAGCCGGCAAGATCTATAAGAACACCCTGGAAAAGAACAGCCGTCAGCCCGTCCTCACCAAACGGGAAAAAGAAGTCGTAAAGCTCGTGGCCGAAGGCCTCACCAACGCCCAGATCAGCCGCCAGCTCTTTATCAGCGTCGATACCGTGGACACGCACCGCAAGAACCTCTATACAAAACTAAACATCAACAACACCGCCATGCTGATCCGCTACGCTATCGAGAACGGTCTCGTCGACAGCAGCCGTTAAACCACCCGGCACCGTAAAGAAAAAGCAGGTCCCGACACCCGGAACGCTCTCCGCCCAGATCCTCCCGCCATTCACCTCCACAAAGTCCTTGGATAGCTTCAACCCGATCCCGGAACCCTTCTCCTGCATGAGCCCATTGGCCGAAACGACCATCTCGGAAAAGACCCTGTCCACCTCCACGATCCCCATTCCCGAATCCCGGACCTCCACGGTGACGAAACCCGCGGCCACACTGCACGCGATGTCGATGGTGCCGCCGGCAGGCGTATATTTGATGGCATTGGAAAGCAAATTCCGGATGACACAGTTGATAAGGTCGGCATCCGCATAGATGATGCAGTCTTCGGGAATAAGATTGCTGAAGCCGACCTCCTTATACTGGATAATGCTCTGGTACATCTCCGCCGTATCCGCCACCAGCGAATGCAGCACATGTTCCCCCTTCTTCGGGTGAATTCGGTTCAGCTTGCTCCGGGCCCACTGAAGCAGGTTATCCATGAGATGAAAGGCATTTTTTGCGGATTCATCCAAAGCCGAAAGGCTTTTTTGCACCTTATCGGCCGGCATCTGCCGGAATTTCTTGCTGAGCACCTCGGACAGGTTTTGAAACCAATACAGCGGGTTCCGCAGCTCATGGGCGATGATGGAGAAGAGCTTGTCCTTTTCCCGGTTGGCCGTCTCCAGCTTCTCGTTCAGCAGCGCCAGCTTCCCATTCGCCTGCTTCTTCGCATACAAACGGTTGTAGACATACAGGCAAAGCACGCTGGTAAACCCCAGCGCGATCACGATCAGCCACATGAATATGGTCCTCCGCTTGATAAGCAGCTCCTTGAGCTCATTGTCCGCCCGCAGGACCTCGTTGTCCTTCACCTTCCGTTCCAGATCGAAAGAGATATTCAACACCGAAAGCTGGCGTGCATTCTCTACATTGAGCAGCCGCTTCTGTGTATCCAGCAGCAACACATGATATTGCAGCGCCGTCTTATAATCGCCTCGTACGGAATAGCATTCGTACAGCCCCTGGTATACATTCTGCAGCATCTCGTCATAGTCGGTGCTGGACAGCCGCGACAAGCTTAGCTGATAATAGGACAGCGCCTTGGCCAACTGGCCCCGCTTCTTATAAAGATTGGCGAGATAAAGACTCGAAGAGGCAATGCCATACCCAAAACCCGCTTGTGTGGAGAGCACAAACGCGGAATCCAGATAGGGGAAGGCCTTATCATCCTGGTCTTCGTCGCTGTACACGATGCCGATATTGGTCAACGCCTTGACCAGACCCTTCTTATACTTTGTCTTTTTACAGAGGTCCAACGCCTCGTTGAAATAGGCTAACGCACTGTCGGTACGCTTCAGCTTTCGGAACAGGATGCCGATATTGTTGCAGGACTTGGCGATCCCCTCGGGGTTATTGAGATCGTCCCGCCGGGAGAAGGCCTTTTGATCGTATTCAAGGGCCTTGTCATACTCATCCAGCAGGGAATAGAAACTACCTAAATGACTGGAGGCCTGAGCATACAAGAGTTCGTCGTGCATCTTTTCGCTCAGCTGGAAGGCCTCGAGATAAAATTGCAGCGCGAGGCTCAGCCGGCCTTCGCTGATGTAGTTCTTGCCGCGGCTGGTCAGGATCAGCACCAGCAGGTGCTTGTCGTCGTCCTGCCGGCAGATGGCCAGCGCGCTGTCATAATAGAGTGACGCCGCCTTGAAGTTGCCCTTCGTCTCCTTGTATTTTCCGATATAGTACAAGGCATAAGCCTTCGAAGGCTCCAGCCCGTGAGCATCCGCCAGCTTTTCGGCCGAAACGAAATAGGCCAGGGCCGAATCATAATTGCCATGATCGTAGATGACCTCGCCGATCTTGATCCTGGCTTCACACGAAGCCGCATACAGCGAATAATGAAAGGCCAGCTGCTCAGCCTGGCCAAATAGCCGCAATGCCTCCTCACTATGACCCCCGATCTGCTGCTGTCGCCCCTCGTCCATGCGCTGCCGGATCAGGGAATCGGGCGGGATATTCCCCATGCCCACGATCCCAATAACGACAGCTAGAAAGGGAAGGCCTTTATTTGATGATCCCATGTTGAATCGCATAACGCGTGAGTTCGG
>JAMFRX010000101.1 GCA_026224995.1 Puia dinghuensis | reverse complement strand
GGTATTAAAACGCTGCGGGGTATACGCAGGAGCAAAAGTCCATAGCAGCTTCCCGTCGGCGGCGCCGACGGCAAACAGGTGCAGCTGTGGCGTGGTGCCATAGAGCACCCCGTCGACGACGATAGGCTGACACTGGATCTCATGACCTCCCCGCCCGGTAGAATCGTTATTCTCGCCCGTATCGAAGGTCCAGGCCACCGCAAGCTGGCTTACATTGGTCTTGTTGATCTGGTCCAGAGGAGAATAGCGATTGCCTGCCGTGGTTCCGCCATAGGCCGGCCAGTTGGCGCCGACCCTGCCGTCATAAGCAGGATGGCTTCTGCCGCAGCCTGCCAGCAAACCGATGCCTGCCGCAAGCACCAATAGCATGGCCAGGCCATTGCCACTAGCCGCAGTGCCTGCCGTCGATGGCCCACGCCTGTTTGACGCCTGACCTGCCTCGCCCCCGTCCACCGGCGGCTTACGATGCCACCAGGAAGCCAGCAGCGACCCGGTGATATTCATCAGCGGCCCGAAGATCGCCGGCGCCAGCCCTACCGTCGCGATCTTGCCCATCCCCTTGGCTAGACCCGACGCCAGACCTCCATTCTGCATGCCGACCTCTATGGCCATAGTCCGGCAGTCCCGCTCGCTCATCCGCCACAGCCGCCCGGACCAGTAGCCAAGACAATAGCCGGAAAGGTTATGGATCAGCACCAGCAGGATCAGCAATGGACCGATCGTCAGCAAACTATTCCTTCCCGCCGCCGTAATGATCGTAATGATGATGGCGATACCAGCCATGGACACTACCGGCATCGCCCGGTCCAGCCATTTGGCCCTCCCGCTGAAAACCTTGTTAAAGATCAGCCCGGCAGCAATGGGTATGATCACCATTTTTATGATGTCCCACATCATCGCCCCGGCTTGTATGGCGATGAACTGACCCGCCAGCAGCTTCATGAGCAAAGGCGTCAGCAACGGCGAGAGCAGGGTCGAAACGGCAGTGATCGTGATGGAAAGGGCCAGGTTAGCCCTGGCCAGGTAAGAGATGACATTGGAGGCCATGCCATTGGGCGAACAGCCGATAAGGATGATACCTGCTGCTATTTCCGGCGGAAGCCCGCTGATGCTGGCCAGCGTAAAGCCCAGCAAGGGCATGATCAGGTAATGGCTCACCACGCCGATGACAACGCCCTTGGGCGTCCGCACCACTCCGGCAAAGTCTTTCACGCTCATGGACGTGCCCATGCCAAACATGATCACCTGCAGCAAAGGAGTGATCAACCCGGCTAGCTTGTAGCCGTTGATCTCCAGAAAATAGCGTGGGAAGCACAACGCGATGATCACCGCGGCGACGATCACCAGGGTATAGATGAAATCTTTCTTTTTCATGGCTCAACTATAAATTCTATCGTGTGACCGCAGATCGTCCCACTCGGGCGTCGGCGCGAAATAGCTCTTGTCCTTTGCCGTCAGATGCTTCTTCACCTCTTCGTCATTCAGCTCGATCCCCAACCCCGGCGCGGTCAACGGCACATTGGCAAAGCCTTTCGTGATCAGCGCCCTGCCGTCCGTGGTCTTCACGAGGCTCTCCCACCAGGGAACATCGATGGAATGATGCTCCAGCGCCAGGAAGTTCTGGGTCGCCGCCGCACAATGCACATTGGCCATAAAGCTCACCGGCGTCCCGGCCTGGTGCATGGCCATGGCAATGCCATGCTCTTCGGCATAGTCGCCGATATGCTTGGTCTCCAGCAGCCCGCCGGAGCTCACGAGGTCGGGATGGATGATGTCGATGGCATGCGCATCTATCAGCGGCTTGAAGTTCTTCAGCAGGTAGATATCCTCCCCCGTTAACGTAGGCGTTTCGAGCGCCTCAGTTATCGTCTTCCACTGATCCGTGAGCTCCCAGGACACGATATCCTCCAGCCAGGCCAGCCGGTATTTCTCCAGCGCCTTGCCCAGCCGGATGCCGTTGTTCAGATCAAAGTGTCCATAGTGATCCGTCGACAAGGGAATAGTGTACCCAACCATGGACCGGACATTGTCCACGATCTTCGCCATTTCTTCGAAGCCTTTGTCGGTGATCTGTATCTGGGTAAAAGGATGCTCCGTGTTCGCATAGGACATATAGCCCCCCTCCCACTGACTGAGCTTCGGACCCCAGTAGTCGGCATTCACGATGGTGCCGGGGATGTCCTTTATCTCGTCGATGGAGAGGTCCATTTTCAACCAGGTATACCCCTGGTCTTCCAGCCGGTATTTGATCAGCTTCTGCTGGTCCGCAGGCGACTTGGCCTCGGGCGTGTCTGCATAGAGCCGGATCTTATCGCGATACCTTCCCCCCAGGAGCTGCCAGGCAGGCACATTATAGGCCTTGCCGCAGAGGTCCCAGAGGGCCATCTCCACGCCGCAGACTCCCCCCGCCTGCCGGCTTGGACCGCCAAACTGCCGGATCATCTTGAAGATCATCTCCACATTGCAGGGGTTCTGGCCCAGTATGCGACTCTTGAGCATCAGGGCATAGCGCTCGTCGGCGCCATCCCGCACCTCACCCAGCCCGTAGATGCCCTGATTGGTATCTATCCGGATGATGGTCGTGCGGCCTACATTCTGCACGACGGCATAGCGCATATCCGTGATCTTGAGATCCGAAGGCGCCGAGGCGCGCCGGACGCCCGCGGTCGTATGCGCAACCCTGTCCTCGAACGAAAGATTGAAGATCCCACCCAAAGCCAGGCCTCCCAGCCCGGCATTCTTCAGGAACCCTCTACGACTATTACTCATACAAGAAGATTTAAATGTTAGTAGTTACGTTCTTTCAAATAATCATCCAGCTCCTTTTTGCTCATAGGCAGCTTACCGGGATAATGGTTCACCCAGTCCAGGAAGTCTTTTTTAATGTCATCCGTCCACTGGCTGTCGATCTGTCCCGTCAGGTATTTCTTTTCACGCAACCGCTGATGGCCGAACTCATCCCGCAGCTCCGTCACCTCGGATGTAAGCACGACCTCCTGGCAGAGATACGCGGGGATAAAGATGACACCCCATTTATTCGCCAACACCACGTCACCGGGGAGCACGATTGCCCTGCCGACGCGGATAGGAGCATTTATCGAGGTTAGCATCATCTGTTGGAT
>JAMFRX010000796.1 GCA_026224995.1 Puia dinghuensis | reverse complement strand
TTACCCTACCTTCGGCGGCAGTGGCGTCCTGGCCACAGAACTCGGGAAGGCTCTGGCCGACAAGGGTCACCAGGTGCATTTTATCACGTATCAACAGCCGGTGCGACTCAATGAGTTCAATGCGAATATCTTCTACCACGAGGTGCGGGTCACGACCTATCCCCTCTTCGACTATCCGCCTTACGAGACCGCCCTGGCCAGCGCCATGGTGGACGTCATAATCAACCACCAGCTCGACCTCCTGCATGTCCACTATGCCATCCCACATGCTTCTGCCGCCTATATGGCCAAGAAGATCGTGGAAGCCCAGGGCCGCTATATCCCCGTGATCACTACCCTCCACGGTACCGATATCACCCTTGTAGGCCGCGACAAGACCTTCGCCCCCGTGGTGGCCTTCTCTATCAACCAGAGCGACGCCATCACCGCCGTCTCGCAGAACCTCAAGGACGAGACCTTCCGCACCTTTCACATTGAGAAAGACATCAACGTCATCTATAACTTCGTAGACACCCGCCGCTTTACCCGCAAGCCCATCGACGCCTTCCGCCGGGTGATCGCCCCCAATGGGGAGCGTATCCTGATGCATGCCTCCAACTTCCGCAAGATCAAACGGGTGCAGGATATCGTCCGCATCTTTGAGATTGTCCATAAGAAGATACCCAGCAAGCTGCTTTTCGTAGGCGACGGGCCCGAGCGCGCCGATGCCGAAAGCCTCTGCCGCGAGCTGGGCATCGGCGACGACACCCGCTTCGTGGGCAAGCAGGAGCAGATGGAAGAGATCCTGGCCGTGGCCGACCTGTTCCTCCTCACTTCAGAATACGAGAGTTTCGGGCTGGCCGCGCTGGAAGCCATGGCCGCGGGCGTCCCCGTGGTCAGCACCAATGCCGGCGGGCTGCCGGAGATCGCCATCGACGGGGAAACGGGCTTCCTGGACGACGTGGGCGATATCCATGGCATGAGCGATCACGCTATCAGGATCCTGCAGGACGACGATACCCTCAAATGGTTCAAGGCTAACGCGGCTGCGCATGCGAAGAACTTCGATATCCACCGCATTGTGCCGCAATATGAGGCTTTGTACAATCACTTTTTGGCTATGGAGCCGGTGAGCTAGGGGGCCGATGGCCACCAGGGGTGGTCGGGTCCGATGGCCGCCAGGGGTGGTCGAACTACCGCTTCAACCATCTTTCCGGGTCCAGGTTGGTTCCCTTCTCGTTGGTGAGCAGGAATTCCAGCTGCGCGATATCCCCTACGCGGCCAAGGATCTGGCCGGTATTCACATGCTGTCCTTTCGTGACGGACACAGTGGACAGATTGCTATAAGTAGTAAAATATTTCCCGTGGCGGATCATCACGGCCTGTACGTCGCCGATGTTCATGATCACCTGCACCTCCCCTTCGAAGACCGCTTTTACGGCCGCTCCGGCCTGCACGTCGATGGTGACGCCGGCATTGTTATGCATGATACCCTTAATATATTCGTGAGGACCGAAAGCCATGGAGACCGTACCCGACACGGGCCAGGGCAGGCGGCCGCGGTACTTCTCGAAGTTACCGGTGAGGCTCATGTCCTCCTCGCTGCTGAACACGCTCTTGGAGGAAGACTTCACCGTATTCAGGGAGGCTGGCGTCGCCGGCTCGTCATCGGCGGGACGCGTTGGCCTGGCGGCGGCGGCGCGTTCTGTGGCGGCGGTGCGTTCTGCCGAGGCTTTTTCGGCGGCGCTCTTCTTCAGGGCGTCTTTACGTGCGGCTTCGGTAGCACGCCGGATCGCGGCTGTGATGGCGCCGGCCAGCTTCTGGTCCTGGCGTTGTTTGGCGACCATCTCCTTCTTCAGCTCTTTCTCCTGCGACTGAAGCTTGTCCACCACGGCGTCCTTCTCCTTTTTCTCCCCTTCCAGCAACTCCCTTTCCTTGCTTTGTTTCTTGACGGCATCTTCCTTGGCTACCCGGGTCACTTTGAGTCCGTCGATCTTGCTCTGCAGCAGCCCCTGGGTCCGGCGGATATTCTCGGCCCGCTCTTCGCGGTAAGCGCGGTAGGACTTCAGGTATTGAATGCGGTGGAGGGCGTCGTTGAAGCCGGTTGCGGAGAAGATGAAGTTCAGGAAGTCGTAGTTGCTGCGGTTCTTGTAGGCGAAGACGATGCTCTGGGCATACTGCACGCGCAGGGTATCCAGCTCCCCTCGCAGCTTGATGATCTCACGCCAGGACTCGTTCATATCCCCTTCGATCATGTTGATCTGGTCGTTGATGTTCCGGATGGCCGATTCACGCAGCTTGAGGCGGCGCTGCAGCAGGGCCAGCTGACCCAGGGTCTCCCGCTTGTTGCGGTGGGTCTCGTCGAGGGTCCGCTTGACGTCTTCGATCTCCTTCTGGATGGCGGCACGTTCCTTCTCCAGGTCGGCCTGGTTATGGACGGGTGTCTGGGCCATCAGACGGGAGGCGGCGAAGAGCAGGACGAGGGTCCCGGCGACGAGTTTTTTGAGCATGATCCCTAATTTAGCCATTATATTAATTATAACGCTTACCTCCGCTTATAATTTTTCGGGACCGAAAAACTTACGTTTAAAGATTCGTTAAACTTGAACATCTTGATCGACATTTCGATATCCACTTTATCCCTCTCGGCTACCGACACCTTTCGGTAGGTGCTAAAGGGTACCGGTCCCGAGTAATCGTAATCGCCGTAGGTCATATCTGCCGTGCGGGCCCGAAGGGGATCGATATCGTCTAATTTACTGTGGCGGAGGGTATAGTCGCTATTCAGGCTGAGGAAATTACTGAAGGCATTACCGACGCAGAACAGGGACAGTCCCTTGGTCTCCGTTCGGTAGTACAGGACATGGGTGGTATCCAGGAAGATGGGATTACCGATCAGCAGGTCCTGAAGGGTCTGGAAATCTATGGGCAGGTGGACCTGCTCCTGCAGGTAGCTCACGGAACGGAATCGGGCCACCTTCTTGAGCTTGTCGAGTATTTTCACACTGTCCCGGGTGATCAGCACCCGGAAGGCCTCGACATTCACCGGGCCTACGTTGGCGTTGATGGACATCCAGATCATGCTGTCCTTCCTGATCCGGATGAAAACAGTCAGCTCGTTGTCCTTGTTGTTCTCCCCGCCCTCCTGGTAGTGGACGTGGAACCGGCCGCTAAAGGTCTGGAAATCTATGTGGTTGTGGGCGACGCCGGAGAGCGTCTGCGCGATGACCTGCAAGCTGTCGGCATGCGCGTCCCTAACGGGCAGGGCGGCGGCGCGGGCGGCATCACCCGTGGTGTCTTTATGCGGCATCGGCGTGGCGATCACCTTGCGGAGCTTCTTGGTGGAACGGCAGCTCGCGATCCCCCCGGCAAGCACAAGGACGAGGCCGGCGAGCAGTAAGCATGTATATCGATTCATATTTTCCCGGTATGTCCGAATCCACCTGCATTGCGGGCCGTTTCGCCGATCGCTTCCACGGACTCCCAGCTGACCTGAACCACGGGGCTCACGACCATCTGCGCGATGCGGTCGCCCGGGTGCAGGGTCTGTGCTTCATGGCTATGGTTGATGAGGATGATCTTGAGCTCGCCACGGTAATCCGAGTCAATGGTGCCGGGAGAGTTCAGACAGGTGATGCCATGTTTGAGGGCCAGGCCGCTGCGGGGGCGCACCTGCGCTTCATAGCCTTGCGGCAGCTCGATGAAAAGGCCCGTGGGCACCAGCTGACGCTCGCCGGGTCGCAATACCAGCGGGCCGGCAAGGTGGGCCCGGAGGTCCATGCCTGCCGATCCTTCGGTGGCGTATTCGGGCAGGGCATTGGACGATTGATTGATGATCTTGACCTTGACTGACATGGCGCAAATATAGGCTATTTGGGCCTACGGTCCTGTGGCCTGGCGCTCTAAAAGTACTGTGGCATAGGCCACCAGCCCTTCGCCCCGGCCGACGAAACCCATCTGCTCCGTCGTCGTAGCCTTGATGCTAATGTCGTCTTTGTCGATCTCAAGGATCTCCGCCATCGCCTGGCGCATGGCTACGGCATGCTTCATGATCTTCGGGGCTTCCAGCGTAACGGTGCTGTCGATGTTGACGATCCGGTAGCCTTTTCCCTTTATGAGCCCATAGGTCTTCTGCAGGAGGATCTTGCTGTCGATATCTTTGTAGGCGGGATCGGTATTGGGAAAATGCTGGCCGATATCCCCCAGGCAGAGGGCGCCCAGCAGGGCATCGCAGATCGCATGGATCAGCACGTCGGCATCGCTATGGCCTACTGCCCCTTTGTCACTGGGAATGTGGATGCCGCCCAGCCAGAAGGGGCGGCCGGTGGCGAGCTGGTGAAAGTCGATTCCTGAACCTATCCTGTACGACATAAAAAAAGCGCCTCAATTGAGGCGCCGTAAAGATAGAGGTTATATGGCGAATGTCCGGCCTTCGGCCGACGGACCGATGGTCCGTTGGGTTATTGCGTGCTGCTGGAAGTATTGCTGTTGTCCCCATTGCTATCCAGGTCGAAGGTCAGCCCGAAGCGCAGGGTATTGGAGAGCGGGTTCCGGTTGGTCCCGCTGCCGGAAGGAACCAAATAAGAGAAGTTGAGCCCCATGACATTGTACTTGAGGCCTACCCCAACGCTAAAATATTTCAGGTCACCCTTGGTCGGATCTTCGTAGTAATAGCCCGCGCGCAGGAAGAACTGGTTCTGGTAAGCATATTCCGCACCGACGGAGAACATCAGGCTCTTGAACTGGTTCTCACCGCTAAAGGAGCTGCCCCAGCTGGCGGGAAGGTTCTTGCTGTGATAAGCCGCTAAGTTAGTGGAGTCATTGATCTCGTCCTGGGTGGGGTTGCCGGTATTCGAAGGCTGTGGCGGTACGGGGACCAGCAGCTTGTGCATGTCGAGGCCGAACATCACCTTGTTGTCTTCATTGAAGACGGCCGTATAAGAAACGCCCAGCCCGAGGTCGGCGGGGATATAATCCTTATCGATGGCAGAGTTGGTATAGCCGATCTTGCCGCCCAGGTTGGTGAGCGCAAGGCCGAAGTTCCAGCCGCCGGCTTCTTCCGTGACCCCATGGTAGTAAAGGCTGACATCGGCGGCGAAGGTCTTGCCGGGCTGGTAGGTCGAGCCGCTGGCAGCATAACCACTGGCTAAGTTGGAATAGATATACCGGCCGGCAAGCCCGATGCTCAGCTTTTCGGCTAATTTCCGGGTATAGCCCAGGTCGAAGCTGAACTCCCGGGGATGGCCGCTGCCCAGCGCGTTGCCGCTGAAGTCGGTGAACTGGATATTGCCGAGGCTAAAATAACGGATGGAAGCCGTCACCGCCTGGTCGTTGTCTAATTTTTTGTATCCGCTGGCGGCGAGCAGGTAGACGTCGTTCAGCCCGAGGTCCTTGAGCCAGGGAGTATAGGTCAGCCCGAAGCCGATATCCTTGGTGGCAAATGGTATTTTGGACTGGTTGTAGAAGGTAGAGGCCGCATCGGGTGAGGTCGCGATACCCAGATCACCCATGCCTCCAGCCCGGGCATCGGGGGAAATCCGTAGGAAAGGCACCGCCGTCGTCGTCACATTCAGATTGTTCGTCTGCGCCAAAACTCCCTGCCCCGCCAAGATCAACATTAATAAAGCAGCTAAACCCTGGTAAAATCTTTTCATGAGCTTGTTTAATTTTCTTTTTACAAACACGCAAATTTTGACAATTTGGTTTCCCCAACAACTGGGGTTTTTTCTGACTTAAGAAAAGTAAATTTGATAAATAGGCGGCTAAATTAATGATTTATAAACTCTTATACAAGACAAAACCAGGAATCCGGTTCGGTTCGCAGGCAGCAGATAAAGAATGTCCTGGTTCAATCTTCCAACAACGGCTCATATGGCGAATTATTGTCTGAACGGTAGTGTTTCAATGACGCTGCCACAGCCGATTGTGGCCCATTCTTTGCAAAGTCCGTACCGGTTTGTCCCGGGTGGCCGGACGGGCCTGAAAAAAAGCCCTGGTAGCGGGTTCGGACCAGGCGACAGCCGGTACATTAAAAAAAGCCCGGGGGCGCCCGGCAACTGTGGATAAATTCGGGCCGTACTTATAATAGCCGATACAATAAAACGGGCAAAACGGTCGTTTTCTCTGTTTACAAACATTTGGACTATATTGGGTCCATACGTAATACGTAAAATGCGTCAACTTATGAATCTGAAAAACCTAGCAATCCTGGCAATCTCCGTACTCTTCCTTGCCTATTGCAAGAAAAAGCCTGATCAGTCTTCCGTTACCGGCTGGAATTATAATGATTCCAAGATGGGCGGATTCCAGGTATCGAAAGAAAAGGAACAGCACACCGGCCCAGGCCTGGTATTTGTGCAGGGTGGTACCTTCACCATGGGTGCGACCCAGGAAGACGTCATGCGGGACTGGAACAACGTTCCCCGCCGCGTGACCGTCAACTCCTTTTATATCGACCAGACAGAGGTCGCTAATATCCATTACCGCGAATATCTGTACTGGGTCGACAACGTATTTGACGCCGACGAGTACAAAGCCGTCCGTGATGGCGCCCTGCCCGACACCCTGTGCTGGCGCAGCGAGCTGGCCTACAACGAGCCGATGGTAGAGTACTACTTCCGTCACCCGAGCTATAACTACTACCCTGTGGTAGGCGTTACCTGGAAGCAGGCGCATGACTTCTGTATGTGGCGCTCCGACCGCGTGAACGAAAAGCTCCTCATGGACCGCGGTTACATCAACCAGAATGCCGTCAAGAACCTCCAGGGCCTCGGCCAGGAGAACTTCAATACCAAGGCTTACCTCATGGGTGAGTTCCAGGCTACTCCTGACAAGAAGGCGAGGACCAAGGCCAACCCCCTGAAGAACGCGAATGGTACCCCTCGTACCGTGGTTACCTTCTCGGATGGTATCCTGCTCCCCGCTTACCGCCTTCCGACGGAAGCAGAATGGGAATATGCAGCCCTGGGCTATATCAACCAGAACCCGCTGCCCAGCACCAAGGACAAGCAGCGTGGTGAAGAGCTGATCGCCAACAAACAGGTATACTCCTGGAGCAACAATGTCAACGGCCTGCGCGACACGCGTCACGGCAGCTGGCAGGGTTCGTTCATGGCCAACTTTAAACGTGGCTCCGGTGACAACATGGGTGTAGCCGGTGGTCTGAATGACAATGCCGTTTATACCGCCCCCGTAACCTCTTTCTTCCCCAACGGTTTCGGGCTTTATAATATGTCTGGTAACGTGAGCGAGTGGGTTGGTGACGTCTATCGCCCGATGACGGGTCAGGATGCAGATGACGTCGCTCCTTTTCGTGGTAATAAATTCGAGACCGTCGACCTCGGCAAAGAAGGCAAGGCCGACCGCGATAGCCTTGGCCGCATCAAGATGCGTAATGTCACGGACTCTGAAAGCGCCGGCCGCCGGAACTATCAGAAGGGTGACGTGATCAACTACCTTGATGGTGACTCTACGATCACCGGCATCTCTTATGGCTACGGTAAGACCACGCTTATCAGCAACAAATCCAGGGTCATCAAGGGTGGCAGCTGGAATGACCGTGCTTACTGGCTCAGCCCCGGTACCCGCCGCTTCCTGGAAGAAGATCAGAGCAACAGCACCGTAGGTTTCCGTTGTGCGATGGACCGTGTAGGCAGCCCCGCAGGTAATGGCCGTCAGACCGGTGTGAGCTACAAACAGAGAAGGCAGAATACAAGAAAGCAATAGATAAAAAGTTTGAATAAAAAAAAAGCCCCGCTAGTGCGGGGTTTTTTTTATTCGGATCGTAGGCTACTGGCTGGATTCGCCAGCGCCGTCTTTATCGCCTGGGCGCTTACGGTAAGTAGCGCGATTACTATTATTGATGCCCCCGCCACCACGAACACCCAGATGCCGATATTCACGCGGTATACGTAATCCTGCAGCCATTTGTGCATGCCCCAGTAGGCGATGGGAGAAGCGATGAATATG
>JAMFRX010000100.1 GCA_026224995.1 Puia dinghuensis | reverse complement strand
CTGTTCGGTCTCATCGTATTCGGGTTCGTGCTGGGGACCAGGCATGGAGTCTGGCAGCATAATTGGGCGGATGCCTGGCATATCCAGAAGCTCACCCAGTCGGGGGGAGCCATCATCGGCAGTTCGCCGCTGGCGGGACTGGCGATAGTCGGGGCCATCGCCGCGGCTATGACGGGCTCCATCTTCTCCAGCGATGCCTGGAACAATGTGACGTTCATTGCCGGGGAGATGAAGAATCCCAAGCGGAATATCGGGCTGAGCCTCTTTTTCGGGACGTTGATCATAAGCGTTATCTATATTTCCGCCAACCTGATGTACCTGTATGTGATGCCTTTGAATGACATAGCGACCGCACCTCAGGACCGGGTGGCCGTGGCCGCGGCCGATGTGCTCTTTGGTCATGTCGGTACTTATGTGATCGCGGTGATGATCATGATCTCCACGTTTGGGTGCAATAACGGGCTGATCCTGGCCGGGGCGAGGGTATACTATACCATGGCGGGCGACGGGCTGTTCTTCAAGGCGGCGGGCAAGCTGAACCGCAATGCCGTACCGGGATGGGCCCTTTGGGCGCAATGTGTCGTGGCAGCCATCCTCTGCATCAGCGGGAAATATGGCGACCTGCTGGATATGATCGCTTTTGTGGCCGTCCTCTTCTATGCCCTTACGGTGCTGGGCATTTTTGTCCTGCGGCGGAAGAAACCGGAACTCGAACGGCCTTATAAGGCTTTCGCCTATCCCTTTTTGCCGGCGCTCTATATCGTGCTGGCCCTGGTCTTCTGCGTGGCGCTGATCATAGCGAAACCTACCTATGCCACCTGGGGATTGATCATTGTGCTGGCTGGCATACCTTTGTATTATATCGCGGTTTCGAGAAGAGGGGGTACGGTCGCCAACAAATAAACTTGTTATGCAGGATTTTGAGCAATTATTCGGGAGGTTTGAGCAGATGAGGGTAGGTGTGATCGGAGATATGATGCTGGATACCTATTTATGGGGGCATGTGGAGCGGATCTCGCCGGAGGCGCCGGTGCCGGTGGTGGCATTGGAGCGTCGGGAGTACCGGATCGGGGGCGCGGGCAATGTCGCATTGAACCTGGCCTCGCTTGGCGCTAAGGTGAGCATCTTTTCTGTGCTGGGTAAGGATGTGGACGGAGAGGTGCTGGATGGATTGCTTGTCTCCAGCGGCATCGATACGTCGTATGCTCTAAAGAGCGATAGCCGGATCACGACTTCCAAGTCCCGGGTGATGGGACGCAATCAGCAGATGCTGCGGCTCGATTCCGAGACTACGAAGGACCTATTGGCAGTGGAGGAAGATGCGCTGCTTGCGGAGATCCATCGGTATATAGAATCGACGGGTCCGCAGGTGATCATCTTCGAAGATTATAACAAGGGAGTGCTGACGCCCCGGGTCATCCGGGAGACCCTGACCCTGTGCAAGCATCATGGGATCATTACGGCGGTAGATCCAAAGCGCAGGAATTTCTTTTCTTATGTCGGTGTAACCATCTTTAAACCCAATCTTAAAGAAGTAAAGGAGGGTCTCAACCTCCTGCTGGATGATGTCCGGCTGCCGGCGTTGCGGCAGATGCACGAACAGCTGGTGGAAAAGATAGGGCACCAGATATCTTTTATTACCCTTTCGGAAAAAGGGGTGTACTTCCAGTTTGGCGAGCAGGCTTCGCTGGTCCCTTCACATCTCCGCAATATCGCCGATGTCTCCGGCGCGGGTGACACGGTGATCGCAGTAGCTTCGCTGGTCTATGCCGCTACCCGTGATGCGCACCTGATGGCGGAGGTGGCGAATATCGCCGGAGGGCTGGTCTGCGAAGAGGTAGGGACGGCGGCCATCAGCAAGTCCCGGCTCCGGGAGGAATGCGAGCGGCTGCTGCGTTGACACTTTCCAATGAATTGCCGCGGCTGTTAGTGGCTGTTTAATCATCGGCGAATATTCTTGTAAAATCTTAGATCAGATTTGGAGTAGTTTCGTGCTATGTACACACTCGCTATCCATGGTGGTGCAGGCACCATCCTGAAAGAAGATATGACCCCAGCATTAGAGGAAGCTTACCAGACGGCTTTGCAGCAGGCGATGAATGCCGGCTATGCGGTGCTGGAGAAGGGGGGCTCGGCCATCAATGCCATTAAGG
>JAMFRX010000795.1 GCA_026224995.1 Puia dinghuensis | reverse complement strand
TGCGAATACCGTTGGCGGGTTCCGCTGGGCGAATACCCCGAGCTGACCAGGAAGGGTGTGCCGGTCACGGGAACGGAATCTTATGGTGGTCCGTTGATCACCGCGGGCGGACTGCTCTTTATAGCGGGTACGCGTGACGGGAAGCTGCGGGCCTTTGACCGGCAGACAGGGAAGATCGTCTGGGAATACGCACTGCCTGCTGCGGGCTTCGCTACGCCTATAACCTATACGGTAGATGGACGACAGTATATTGCCCTTGCTGCCGGCGGAGGGAAGGGGACGCGGTTTGGCGGAAAATATATTGCTTTTGCTTTAAAGTAAGATTTATGAAAAAGAGCTTGCTCCTTATCGTGCTGGTGGGTTGTCTGGTGACTGCCCGGACCCAGCCAGCGATCACGTATATGCGCCAGAACGGTGACACCGTCGCGCTCTACGACAAGTTCGAGGTCTTCCTCGGGCTAAAGGCTGCGTATGCCAATCCCTTTGATCCCGATGAGATAGATATCTCCGCCACCTTTACGGCGCCCTCGGGCAAGCAATGGCTGATCCATGGGTTCTATTATTATTCCTTCGGGTCTTTGTGGAAGCTGCGGTTCGCAGCGGATGAACCTGGGGTGTGGAAGTATAGCATTCACATCAAGGATAAGAATGGCGAAGCAACCAGCGAGACGAAGTCTTTCCTGGCGATGGCATCTGCCTTTCATGGGGCTTTGCAGGTGGGGCAGAATAAGCGCTATCTGCAATATCGCGACGGCACACCTTTTTATGGTGTAGGACTTTGGTATAACGACGGCTATTCGGGATTTGATGCGGGACGGGTAAAGGAGGGAGAACTGGACAACCTGAAAAAGCTGGGGGTGAATTTTATCAGCTCCTTTATCACGCCACTGGAGACACCCGGGAGCGGACTGGGGCGGTATGATCAGAATATCTGCGGCCGACTGGACCAATTGCTGGAATGGTGCGAGAAGCGGGACATGCAGCTCAGCCTCAACCTGTGGTTCCATGCTTTCCTGAGCGAGACAGTTTGGGGCGTCGGCAACATCCGCTGGGATGCCAACCCCTACCAGCAGGTCGTTTCGGCCAAGGACTTCTACGGCAGCAGCGCGGCCTGGACCTTGCAGGAGAAGCTATACCGTTATATGATCGCGCGCTGGGGCTATAGCCGCAGCCTGGGTATCTGGTTCGTCATCGACGAGATCAATGGGACGGATGGCTGGGCGCATGGCGATACCGCGGTGGCCTCGCAATGGGCGGCCAGGGTACAGGACTATTTTAAGAAGAATGACCCGTATAACCGGCCGACCACGGGCACGCGGAGCGGCGGCGTCAAAGAATACTGGAACGAAGGCTATCAGACTTTCGATCTGGCTGCCCGGGAAATCTATGAGCGGCAGGGATGGGCCGTCAACAATACCTCTACCCTGGATTCGGCGACGGTGCATCCGCTTACGAACAGCTATACGAACTATGCCGGCGAGGTCGCCCGAATGTGGAAGAGATATGACAAGCCCATTATCATTGGCGAGACGGGCTGGGATCACGTTTTCTATGAGCCTTCTATGCCCGGTTATCTTGCACAGGTGCATAATGCGTTGTGGGTTACCCTCGCCAACGGGACGGCGATGGCTCCTTTTTGGTGGGCGTATTCCGAGGTGCTGAACGATAATATCCTGACACATCAGCTCAGCAGCCTGCGCCGGTTCACGGACTCCATCCCCTTTTCGCGGCTTACCGGTCTTGCCCCTGCGGACATCAGGGTAGGGCGGGGCCATGCCTATGCTATGAAGAGCGATCAACTCGTCTTCGGCTGGGTGGTGAATCCGGTGACGGACGTGGCTGGAGAGAAGGTCAGCATCCACTTGCTGGCGCCGGGAAAATATAAAATTAAGATCTATCATACCTGGCGGGGCCGGTTCATCCAGGAAGAAACGGTCGATGCGGTCAAGGGCACGGTGGAATTCAGCATTCCCAGGCTCATCGGCGTCGAGCACGCCAATTATATCGGCCAGGACATCGCCTTTGTGCTGGAGCCGTTGGGGGCTGACGGCAGGTGACTGTATTTGATGCTGGGGCCGGTGGGCTAGGATTGCAGGTGACTGTCGTTGGTGGCTGAAATCGTGCCGTTCGGAGACTAAAGCGGGCGAAACTTCTTTTGGTCTGTCCGATCGGCTATTTTAGGTGAAAACCTCTATATGGCATTCAGATCTTTATTGGTATTCCTGGCGTTCATGGCGGTCCTCACCCGCGCACCGGCTCAAAGCTCTTACGAGCAGATCACTGCTAAGTTCTTCGACCTTTACAAGATACAGGGTGGAAGCGATAAGGCGGTGGACTATATTTTCAGCACCAATAAATATGCGACGAGCATCGGGTCGCAGCTGGATACGCTGAAGAGCAAGCTCAACTACTATATTTCCAATGAAGGGCAATACTACGGCTATGAGCTCGTGGCCAAAAAATCGGCCGGCCCCAATTTCATCCTGCTGACCTATCTTATCCGGCATGACAGGAATCCGATGACCTTTCGGTTCATCTTTTATAAGCCGGGTGACAAATGGCAGCTTCAAACCTTCAACTTCAACGACGGCATGGATGACGAGCTGCAGGATGCCAGCAAGGCATCCCGGTTCAAGGAGAACTCAGGCAATTAAGCTCACTTTTTAATTTTCACTCTTTCGGCTACCAGCTCTCCGATCTCCTTGCCCATTTGGTGGCTCACTACGGTAGAATACTTGTAGTGGATGCCGCCATAGAAGCGGGAGTTGGCGGTTTCATCGGCTGCGGCGCGGAAGCTGGTGAAGCTGCGGCTTTTGATGCCGAATTCCAGCTCCGTGCTATCGGTATAGGCCAGGTTGTCGCCAAAGACGCTGGTCAGCGCCTCTGCCGCGGCGGCGGAGATGGTGCAATGGCCGCAGGTATACTCCGGGAAGGGAGGTGTCTGCAGGTGGGGCCGCCAGTTGGGATCGAAATATTTATCTATGGCTGTCTCCGGTCTCAGGGTGTTGTAGATGTATTTGATATTCCAGCACTGGATGAACGCGTCGAACAGGGCGACGGCCGTCTTCGCGTAGGCGGCAGTGGTAGTCTGGAAGTCGGCGCCCGTTTTTTTGGCGGCGATGCCTACGATACCCATCCAATGGCCGGCGGGCGAGAACTTCTTGGTGCCGAACATCAGGTGGCCGGAGACGTTCAGCTTAAACGGGTTGTCGTCCCAGAAGTCGGCGATCCAGGTCTCTTCTTCGGTGAGGCTGTCGCCTTTGTTCTCGATCAGCTTGACTTCCTTATAATATGGGGCGTTCTTATCCGTGACATTGAAGGTATAGGGCGGATGGGGCATAAATTCCCGGACGCTGTCCATGGCGATGAACCTGATCTGATTCCAGTGTGGCTCCATGGCCGAGGTATAGGCCGGGGGCGTGGGCACCCATCTCCCGGGTGAATCGTTAACCATATATTCCGGTGCGCCACGGGTTTGCAGATACCTGTCTTTTTTGCTCCAGGCCATAATGGCGGCGCCCACCGTATCGCCATAGGCCACCGATGCTTCCAGGACATCAGAGGGCATCCCATGGTCTTTGGCCAGCCGTTTGAGGCTATCGACATAGATGCGCATGCTGCCTTCGGGGAAGGTCACGGCCTCGCCCAATTTGCAATAGGCGAGCAGAGAGGCCAGCTCGAAGTCGATAGTCTGTCCGGAGACAGGCTGCGGGATGGACTGCAGCCCATGGAGCTGTCCGGCGAAAGACCGGAACCGGCTGGGGTAGCCGGCAGCGATGACCTCATAACCGGCTATAGCGGCATAGAGATAGTTACGGGAAGCCACGATAGGCCCGAAATTATTGCCCATTACGACGGTATTCAGCTCGTGTACGGTATGGCAATAGAGGTTGGGATCTTTAAATACTTTATCGTAATCGTGGGCGAAGTGACATGCCGAAAAGCAGATCGCCATGCAGGCGAAGAGGGAGTAACGTGCCATGTATCTAAGAGGTTAAATATTTTTAGGTGTTTGCAAAGCGTCAGGGAGCCCGTCCGGAGAAATGCCCCGGGCAGGGAAATTGCAGCTACCGAGGAATGGGGACTGCTGTTGTACAACCTTTTCCGGACATAGCTGTAATGGATGTCGCCGATCCCTACCCAATTGAAGAACAGAAAAGTTAATAATAATATGGTGGCAATCTTTCTAAACAAGATTACAAGGTAGCTAACTTTAGTTAAATAATGGATACGGGAAATAAAAATATTCTGGCTGTGAATGGCGGGTCTTCCAGCATAAAATTCAGCCTGTACGGCACCATCGGGCGTGCAGAAAAAAATACGCCCTCGGTGCCGTTATCTAATGATGGGCCTTCGGCCGCCGGCCCTGTGGGCCGTCCTGCTGGCGAACCGCTGGTGAAATGGCTTTGGGGGAAGATAGAGCGTATCGGGCTGGGCGATACCGCACTAACGTATACAGACAACCGAAATAAGCGGCAGGGGCATGAACCCGTGCAGGCCTCCGACCTGTCGGGCGCGGGCGCATTCCTTCTCGACTGGATCGGCAGGCAGGAGGGGGCGTCTCCGCTGGCGGCTGCAGGCCACCGGGTGGTGCATGGGCTACAGCATACGCAGGCCAGTCTGATCGACGATCCCCTGCTGGCGGAGCTACAGCGCATCAGCGCCTATGACCCCGATCATCTGCCGGGTGAGATCGAGCTGATCCGGCTGATGCGTAGCCATGATCCGGAGCTGCCCCAGGTCGCCTGTTTCGACACGGCTTTTCACAGCACCATGCCCCGGCTGGCGAAGCTGTTGCCGATACCCCGGCGCTATGAGCGGGAGGGGCTGCAGCGCTATGGGTTTCACGGACTTTCCTATGCGTACATCGTGGAAGAGCTGAACCGAATTGCCAGCGGCGCTGACGGAATGCGGGCGGGTGGGGGTTCGGTGATCATCGCCCATCTGGGCAATGGCGCCAGCCTGGCGGCTATAAAAGACGGGGTGAGCGTCGATACCACTATGGGGTTCACGCCTGCGGGGGGCATCGTCATGGGCACCCGGCCGGGCGATCTCGACCCTGGTGTGGCGTGGTGGCTGCTGGACAAGGAAAAGTTCGATGCTGCGCAATTTGACCGATTCATCAACCATGAATGTGGGCTGCTGGGTGTATCGGAGACCACCTCCGACATGCAGGACCTGCTGGCACGGGAGAGCAGCGATATCCGGGCGGCGGAGGCGGTGGGGCTCTTTTGTTATCAGGTGAAGAAGACCATTGGCGCATTTTCCGCGGTCCTTGGCGGCCTGGACACCCTGGTGTTTACCGGCGGCATAGGGGAGAAAGCCGCTATGATCAGGAGCCGTGTTTGCGCCGGTCTCGGCTATTTAGGCATCGAGCTGGACCAGCGGGCCAATTCCGAAAATGCCTTGTATATCAGCCCGGCGGATGCGCGTGTCGGCGTCTATGTCCTTCCCACGGATGAGGAATGGATGATAGCGCGGACGGTGTCGCAATTGTTGGGGATCTAAAAATAATCACCTTTAAACAGCTTTTATGGCAGTATTGACCAAACTTCAGCAGCAGCAGCCCTTATCGCCCGACCTCCTGCGCAAGATCGACGCCTACTGGCGGGCGGCCAACTATCTCTCCGTTGGGCAGATCTACCTCCGGGAAAATCCTCTGCTACGGGAGCCGCTGGCCATTCCGCACATCAAGCACATGCTGCTGGGTCATTGGGGCACCACGCCTGGCCAGAACTTCATCTATGCGCATCTCAACAGGCTGATCTGCGACAACGACCTTAACATGATCTACATTGCGGGTCCGGGCCACGGTGGGCCGGCGTTGGTAGCCAATACCTATCTCGAGGGCACCTATACGGAGATCTATCCCAATATCAGCCGCGACGAGACCGGGATGCAGAAGCTGTTCAAGCAGTTCTCCTTTCCGGGGGGTATCCCCAGCCATGTGTCGCCGGAGTGTCCCGGGTCGATCCACGAAGGCGGGGAGCTGGGCTATTCCCTCAGCCATGCTTTCGGCGCCGTGTATGACAATCCCGAGCTTATTGTCGCCTGCGTCATCGGGGATGGAGAGGCGGAAACCGGTCCATTGGCCACGGCCTGGCATAGCAACAAGTTCCTGAATCCCGTGACTGACGGCACTGTCCTGCCTATCCTGCATCTCAACGGCTTTAAGATCGCCAACCCGACCCTGCTCGCCCGCATCCCAAGGCAGGAGCTGGAGCAGCTGCTTACCGGCTATGGATGGGAGCCTTATTTCGTGGACGGCCATGAGCCGGAGTCTATGCATCAGGCAATGGCCGCAACCATGGATACGATGCTGGAGACGATCCGGATCATCCGGGA